>CAIOHW010000219.1 GCA_903858195.1 Oligoflexia bacterium
GAGGTCTTTTGCGCGGTCAACAAGATCGACCTTCCGGCAGCCGATCCGGACAGGGCTCTGGCTGAAGTGGATGAAACCATTGGCCTGGTGGACACCTCGACTGCCGTACGCTGCTCGGCAAAGGCCGGCATCGGGATCGAAGAGATCCTGGAAGGCGTGGTCAAAAACTTTCCCGCTCCCAAGGATGCCGATGATGAGCCGCTTCGCGCGCTGATCTTTGACTCGTGGTTTGATCCCTACCAGGGAGTCATCGCGCTCTGCCGCGTGTTCGAAGGCAAGATCCAAAAAGGAAAGAAGATCCGCCTCCATCACGTGGGCAAGGAGTTCGAAGTCCAGCGCATCGGCCTCTTCGCGCCGAAGTTCACCGACACCAACCAGATCGCAAGCGGCGAGGTCGGAGCAATTGTCTGCGGCATCAAGGATGTTCGCGACATGAAGGTCGGCGACACGATCATGGATTCGGGAAACCTTGCGTCCGTGGCGCTCGGCGGCTTCAAAGAGGCCAAGCCCATGGTTTTTTGCGGCGTCTATCCGGTGGACGCCGACGAATACAACGATCTGAAGGAAGCGCTCGAAAAGCTCCGCCTCAACGACGCGGCAATCTCGTGGGAGCCTGAAACGTCCAATGCTCTGGGCTTTGGATTCCGATGTGGATTCCTGGGCCTGCTACACATGGACGTCGTTCAGGAGCGTCTTGAGCGTGAGTACAACCTGAACCTCATCACCACTGCTCCGTCGGTCGTCTACAAGGTCACCAAGACTGATGGCGAGTCGCTCATGGTCGATAATCCGTCCAAGCTTCCCGATCAGACCTACATCGAGTCGATCGAAGAGCCCTTCATCAAGCTTTCGGTCCATATGCCGACCGAATACGTGGGCGCGGTCATGGCCCTCTGCAATGAGCGTCGCGGCATCCAAGAAAAGCTCGACTACCTCACCAAGGACCGGGTGACGCTGGTTTACCAGCTGCCGCTCAATGAAATGGTTTTCGACTTCTACGACCGCCTGAAGTCGGCAACCAAGGGCTACGCCTCGATGGACTACGAGCTCACCGATTATAAACCCAGTCACCTCGTCAAGCTCGACATCCTGATCAACGGCGATGCAGTCGACGCGCTTTCGGTGATCATCCATCGCGACAAGTCAGCCATGCGCGGACGCGAGCTTGCCAAGAAGATGAAGGAACTGATCGAGCGCCAGATGTACGAAGTCGCGATCCAGGCAGCGATCGGATCCAAGATCGTGGCACGCGAATCGCTCTCGGCTCTCCGAAAGAACGTGACTGCCAAGTGCTACGGCGGTGATATTTCGCGTAAGCGAAAGCTCCTCGAAAAGCAGAAGGAGGGCAAAAAGCGCATGAAGCAGATCGGCACGGTCGAAATCCCGCAAGAAGCCTTCCTCGCGGTCCTCAAGGTGGACTGACCCTGCATGCGCAAGCTCTCGCGCTGGATCCTCCAAAGATACATTTTTGCTCTGCTGATCAGCATGCTTGCGGCACTGGCCTGCAGGCATTGGGTCGCCGAACCCTACCGAGTGCCCCATGGCAGACTCCAGAGCGTTCTGCTGCCCGGCGATGTGATCCTGGTCTGGAAGCTCGGGTACTCTGGCGGGCGGGCGAGGCCCATGGATGGCCAGGTTGTTCTGGTGAGGGCCGACGACTCTGAGTTCAAGGTCAATGTCTTCAGGGTCAAGGAGCTACGCGAAAGCACAGTGCTGCTGGGTCAGGACGGAGGCCAAACCCTCGTCCGCGAGGTGCCCCATGCAGCTGTTCTGGGCAAGGTCACCCGAGTGCTTTACTCCGTTGAACCCAGGCATGTGCCCGCTTCGGAATCCAAATCCTGGCTTTCGCGCTTGAGACTGGGCCGCTTCTTCCAGAAGATCTCCTCCTGAAGGTCAAGAAGGGAAGCCATCCAAGCCATGATGTATCAAAAGTACCTGGATCCGATCATCGAAGAGTTCACGACAGGCGAGTATTACCCAGAGGTGTACAAGGCCAAACACCAGTTCTTCGAGAAGGCGGGGATCGTCTTTGAAGACGACGCTGAGTTCGAGCAGCGCATGTGCATCTTCATGGATTGGTACCTCTTCGAGCGCGACCTGCCCGGCGTGGACCTGCCGCCCATCAAGTACTTCTTTCGCAAGAACAAGGACCGGTTCTCGAACGAAGAACTCGCCATCTACGGGGATTTCTGCCGGACGATCCACTCCATTTTCCGACTGAAACGGACAGCCTGGTTCAGCCAGGGCCTCGTGGTACAGGACCTTTTTTCACGGAAATCCTACACAGTAAACGACGGGGACCTGAACCAGGGATTCACCCGCGGCGATGTCTTCGAGTCCCGCCTCATCCCGTTTCGCGGAACTTATGAGTTCTCGCGGGGCTTTTGCTTCCATCCCATTGAGATCACTTCGTTTATTCAGGGTGAGATCGAAAAGGTCAGGCATCAAGACCGCAACCGCCAGACCAAGCTGATCCTGCAGCTCGCTTCGATGAAGCTCAAGCACCTGCGCTTCCATCACATCGATATCCGTCAAATCTACAACCACGAGTCCAAGTTTTGACTGCATCTTTTTTAGGTTCGCTCTTGCGAGCGCGAGCGCTGTGGTTCGTAATCTCCAGATAAAGGAGATCTCTTATGAAGAAGATCATGATTGTTGCTATGGCCTTGGCATCCACCGTTGCTTTCGCAGAACACCACGAGGCTAAGGACGCCCACAAGGGTGCTGCCAAGCACGAGGAGTGCAAGGACGCGAAGTGCAAGAAGGAACACAAGGATCACGACGGTCACAAGGACCACAAGGACGAGCATCACGACGACAAGGCTCACCACTAAGATTCATCCGTTGGATCGAGCAAAAGCCCGATGGGAACTTTCCCATCGGGCTTTTGTTTTTGGACTCTTGTTTTTGTATGATCGGGCTCTCCATGAAGCCCTTTCTCTCCAGGCCAAAAAAGATCCTCGCCATCAAGCTGCGCTCGATGGGCGACACGACCCTGCTCGGAGCCTCGCTCGACGCCCTCAAGCAGGCGTACCCTGAGGCCCAGATCCACGTGGCTGTCACCACTCAATGGGCGCCGCTTTTCATCCATCACCCTGCCGTAAGCCGAATCTGGCCTGTGGATCGCCATCAGGACAAGATTGCCCGCGGTAAAGCGATCGCACGCGCTGCAATCGCTCTGCGACGTGAGGGCTTCGATGCCGTCCTGAACTTCCACGCCTCGCCCTCGAGTGCGACGCTTGCTTTTGCGACCGGGGCGCAGGTTCGCGCCGTAAACTTCCATTCTGAAAGCACCAAGGACCGCTACTCCACGCTCAAGATCCCGGGACGAGGCGAGCTCAAAACGATCCTCGAAAAAGACCTCGACACAGTCCGCGCGCTCGGAATCCAGATTCGCGAGGGTGAGTTTCGTCCGTCCGTGCATCTCAAACCCACCGAGATGAACTCAGGGTTCCAGCTCCTCGAGGGCATGGGGCTTAAGCGCCCCATCCTGGCGCTAGGGCTTGGATCCGTACGTCCCACCAAGCATTGGGGTGCAAAGCCCTTTGCCGAGACGGCAGCCGGATGGACCGCCCGCACAGGCGGAGGCGTGCTGCTGCTCACGGGGCCCGGCGAAGAGGCTCGCGCCCAAGAGGTTCTCCAGCTGCTTGCCGGCAAATCAGCTGCCGCGCACCTGCACAATGCCGAGCTCAGGATGCTTGCCGCCTGCCTGAGCCAGTCAGCCCTGTACTGCGGCAACGACGCAGGCCCCAAACATCTGGCTGCTGCCGTGGGCATCCCCACCGTCACGGTGTTCGGCCCCGAAGCCCCCGACCAGTGGCACTGCTACCCGCGCGATCGGCACCCCTACTTCTATGTCGAGAAGCTTGCCTGCCGAAAAGACGCGCTTGCCGGGATGCCCGACTGGTGCGTGCTTCAGGAGTGCACGACCGAGGGCCATCGGTGCATGAAATCGATCGCATCCAACCCGGTTCTCGATGCCTGTGTTGGGCTGCTGGGTTAAAGAGGTCGCATGAAAGTCTCCGGATTTTTCATCATCCGAAACGGAGAGAAGTTCGACTACCCCTACCTCGAGTCGCTTCGCTCGGTGCTCCCGCTCGTCGATGAGCTCGTGGTGAATGTTGGGATCGGCGAGGACGC
>CAIOHW010000220.1 GCA_903858195.1 Oligoflexia bacterium
AAGGCCTTAAGAGTTCAGTAGTGTTGGCCAGTAGCTCAGTCGGTAGAGCAATCGGCTGTTAACCGATCGGTCGTTGGTTCGAGTCCAACCTGGCCAGCCATAAAAAAACCCGCGAAAGCGGGTTTTTTTTTGCCCAAGTTTCCGAGGCGGGCCGGCTAGCGGGGTCGGCTTCAGATTTCCGGAAAGAACGCCTTGAGGTCGCTATAGCCAAGCCCATGGGCGATCTCGACCAGCGTGAGGAGGCGCGGGTTACTGCGGCCAGCGGTGATTTCGCGGAGCGTGGAGCGAGCGATGCCGATTTGCAGGGCAAAGGCATCCACAGTCATTCCCTTGGCAGTCAGATCCTTCATGATCTTCAGCCCTAGTTGTCGCAGCAGAGTCGACTTCGAGTCACCCGTGCGCTTCTTCATAATCACACCCATTATCCGTCTAAATTAATTTCAATTCTCATGCCGGCGCACCGTGCTCGCGACCTGCGTCTGACCTTCGATGAAATAAAAAGCTAGACCAAAAAACAGAAGCAAACCGGCGGTTTGCCGGATTTTCTGGTCGCCTTTACCGGACTTTGAATCAGCCGGAAGGGGTGAACAACGAAGGGAGTTAACTCACGGGACCCACTTAGCGCTCAGGGATCCAACCCTGTGAAAGAGCGAGGAAGCCGATCAGGAGCAGGAATAGAAATAATCCGAGTGTGATCCAGATGTACAGAAAGTAGGGATGCTTCCAAATCGGACCAGACCACTCGGGTTCGCGCTCGTGACCTTGGGGCTTGGGTTCTGAGTTCACGCCCTGTTCGTGCCAAACGCCCGGTGGAAAGGCAACCCCTCCTCGGCTATCTTCGCGGGCAATGCCCTGGCGCGCCGTTGAAACCATTCCCGATCATCTGGCTCCCTATGTCGTGCAGCAGGATCCCTCGCTCTACACGGCGATCGACCATGCGAGCTGGCGCTTCGTCCTCAAGATTTCGAAACGCTATTTTGCAAAGCATGCCCACCAGAAGTACTTGGATGGCCTGATTGAGACCGGGATCTCAAGCGAACGCATCCCCCTGATTTCGGAAATGGATCAATGCCTGCGCAAGTTCGGCTGGCGGGCGGTCGCCGTCTCCGGGTTCATTCCGCCGGCAGCTTTCATGGAGTTTCAATCGCTGGGCATCCTCCCCATCGCCTGCGACATGCGAAAGCTTGAGAACCTCGCCTACACTCCGGCTCCCGATATCGTTCATGAGGCAGCGGGCCATGCACCCATCATCGCCGATCCCGAATATTCGAACTACCTCCGCAACTACGGCGAAGTCTCGCGCAAGGCCATCCTCTCGCACCACGACCTGAGCGTCTACGCTGCGATCCGCAAACTCTCGGAGGTCAAGGAGAACCCCGACTCCACCCCACAGGCAATCGCAGCCGCGCAGGCTGGACTCGATGCCGCCGTTGCAGCGGTGGACTTCGACAGCGAGGCCTCGCTGCTCGCACGGATGAACTGGTGGACGGTCGAATACGGACTCGTGGGACCGATTGAGAACCCCAAGATCTATGGCGCAGGCCTTCTCTCTTCGGTGGGCGAGAGCTATTCCTGCCTGGGAAGCAGCGTAAAAAAGATTCCGCTCACCCTGGACTGCGTCAAGACCAGCTACGATATCACGCGCCCGCAACCGCAGCTTTTTGTGACCCCGAATTTCCAACACCTCACCACAGTTCTCAACGAATTCGCGTCCACGATGGCATTCAAGATCGGCGGAACGCGCGCCCTCGAAAAAGCGCTGCAGTCACGCACCCTCACCACGACCCAGCTCGACTCCGGCATCCAGATCGGCGGGGTTTTGAGCGAAGTCATCCCCGACTCAACCGGCGAGCCCGCCTACCTGCGATATTCAGGCTCCTGCCAGCTCGCACACCAGGGAGCTGAGCTCGAAAACCAAGGCCCGCGCTATCATCGCGAGGGCTTTGGCACCCCGATTGGAAGAGCGGCAGGGCGCCTTCCGCAGGACCTTACCGAAACAGAGGTGTCAGCGCTCACCGGGCTGGAGTTTTCATCCGGCGTCAGGATCGCAGGCAAGGTCAGGAACCAGACCCGAATCGGCGGACGTCTCCTGGTGGTCACGTGGGAGGACTGCACCGTCACGCTCGGGACGCGCACACTCTTTGAGCCGTCGTGGGGAATCTTTGACATGGCCTGTGGCAGCGCGGTCGACTCGGTCTTCGGAGGCGCTCCGGATCGGGCACGCTACCAGATGGGCACGGGCGAAACGCCCCCGCGCATGGGCTTTCAGAAAACCAATCTCACCGACGACAACTTGCAGCTCAATGAGCTTTACGAGCGTGTGCGGAAGCTTCGCGAAAGCGGAAGCTCCAGAGAACCTCCCGCAAGTGCGGTGACGGTTCTCGAAGAAGTGCATGGCCGTCTGGTCGCCGGCTATCCCGATGACTGGCTCCTGCGCTGGGAGCTCCTGGAGCTTGATCAGCTTTGGAAACTCAGGAGCAGCTGGCGGCCTGCCGCAACCTCAAGGCTTGCATCGATTGCATCGAAGTCGCCCGACCGCGAGCAGATGATTCGAAGGGGATTGGAGCTTCTTTCATGAGCACACCCCTTCCGGTCATTGCGCAGGTCTCACGCGTCGTCACCAAGGTCATCGACCGCGTGTCGGGTGATCGCTCGGATGTCCCCCTGATGGTGGCAGCCGCAACGGTCGAGGCGCTCAAGCTCCACGGGATTGCCGCTCGAGTGATGTATGGACCGGCGGCATGGGTCGAGGTCATGGAGGATCACTCGGTCATCTGGGCGGGCTGCTGGGGCAGGAGCTTCCACTTCTGGGCAGCAACCGATTTCGGCGAAGTGGTCGACCTGAACGTATCGGTGGCCCACCGCAAGCACAGCCACGATCGGCCTGAGTTCAAGGCGCTGTTCTCGCCCCCCATGCTCTGGAGCGCGGAGGTCCCCTCTTTTTACCGCTACATCCCCGAAGGAGTGGCCGAGCTCGAGTTGCTCGAGGCCCGCGACATCCAGCAGTTCGACCAAGTCTTGGCCGAGATCCGCGAGAAGTGCGGGCCTGCGCTCCTCCCTCCGGGCGAGCCCGGTGCGGATGCCTTTCCAAACGAACCCATCACCTGCCCGGGCAGGCGGATTCTGGATGATGCTGCGGGTACCTTTCGGCAGTTTGACCGGGTGCTCGCGGTAAGAGGAATTCCAAAGCTCCCGGACGCAGTGCTACGCTCGGAAGCATGAACTCCATTCTGCAGGTCTTCGCCAGCGGCCGCATGGCCATGGTGCTCTTTCTCGGGTTTTGCTCCGGCCTTCCCCTTTCGCTGACGGGCAGCACGCTCCAGGCCTGGATGACCGACTCGGAAGTGGACCTCGCCACGATCGGGCGCTTCGCGCTGGTCGGGCTTCCCTACACCATGAAGTTCCTGTGGTCGCCGCTTCTCGACAATGTGAAGCCCCTGTTTTGGGGACGTCGACGCGGATGGGCCATCATGACCCAGGTTTCACTCGTCATCCTGATCTCCCTGATGGGAAGCCTGGATCCAAAAACCGAGCTCGGAGCACTGAGCCTCATTGCCATTGCCGTGGCGTTCTTCAGCGCAAGCCAGGACATCGTGCTCGACGCCTTTCGCACCGAGCTGCTCAAGCCCGAAGAGCTCGGGGCGGGGGCCGGTGTCTATGTCATGGGCTATCGTCTGGCGATGCTCGTATCGGGCGCGCTTGCACTCGTGCTTGCTGACCACATTCCCTGGCAACAGGTGTACTGGATCATGGCAGGCTGCATGGCGCTTGGATCGCTTGCCGTCATCGTGGCTCCCGAACCCAAGGTGCAGCTCCAAAGTTCTGAAGTGGCGTCATCCATGACTTCGTGGCGCGACAAGGTGCTGCAGCCGTTTTTTGACTTCTTCAAGCGCTCGGGGGCGGTCGAGATCCTGCTTTTTGTCATGGTCTACAAGCTCTCGACCATGATGGCCACCGCACTGACCACCACTTTTCTGATCTCGCTTGGCTTCACCAAAACCGAGATCGGCGCCGTCACCAAGGTCTTTGGCCTGATTGCCACGATCGTGGGTACGCTGACGGGCGGCGCGCTCATGATCCGACTCGGAACCAAGCGGGCGCTCTGGATTTTTGGCTTCCTGCAATCCATCGCAGGGCTCACGTTTCTTGTCCTCTCCTACACGGGCAAGAACACCGCAGTGAT
>CAIOHW010000221.1 GCA_903858195.1 Oligoflexia bacterium
ACTGACACACTCTTTCCCTACACGACGCCTTCCGATCTCCGTGCGATCCACGAATCGCTCACGGCCATCAAGCGCGCAGGGGCCAAGGTCATCTTTACTTACGCTGCACTTTCAGCCACTTAGCCCAGCCTGCACCCTAACGCACCGTGTAAATTTTTCTTGCCCCACCCCTGAAAAAACGATAGGGTGCCGATCCTCCGACTATTTTAGTCGGAAAAAAAGACTCCCGGGGGCAGTCACTCATCATGGGCTCAGAGCTTCTCTCCCTGAAAAAACAGACCAGCCGCCTGAGGCTCCTCAATGAGCTCTCCACCCAGCTTCAGGACCTGCTGCAAAGCGAGTCGTTCTACCAGGAGGTTGTGAACCTCGTTCAGTCGCGGTTCCACTTCTACGCCATCCATATCTGGAGCGTGCGTCCGGACTCCGCCGGCACCGCCCACCTCGAGGCGCAGGCTGGAGCGCACGCATCCCACATCCAGATCGGGCATCGCCTGCGCACGCACTCCTCCTCCGGGAGTATCGGCATCGTGGGAGAAGTGATCCGCACGGGGCGAAGCTATCTGGCCAACGACCTCTCGATCGACCCCCACTACTCCAACGCTTCACTGCCCGTCATCTCGCACAGCGAACTTTCGGTACCCGTGATCCACAACTCGCGCCTGATCGGTGTCATCAACGTCGAAAGCGACCAGAAAGGCGCCTTTGACGAAGACGACGTCATCACCCTCGAGGCCGTTGCAGGACAGATCGCAGTGGCTACGAGCAACCAGCAGCTTTTTGCCCAGACCCTCGACTTCAACCGCAGGCTCCAGCAGAGCGTCGAGGACAAGACCGAGGAACTCAGGCGGGCCCATGACCGGATCATCGAGCAGCAGGAGCTGCTTAAGAACGAAAACCGCGCCCTCAAGACCCTGGTGCGCGCCGAAGGAAAAAGCATCGACATCGTGGGCTCAAGCCCAGCCCTGGCAAGCCTGCTTTCGATGGTCGACAAGATCGCCCCCACCACCGCCACCGTTCTTGTGCAGGGCGAAAGCGGTACGGGCAAGGAGCTGGTGGCACGCCGGCTTCACTTCCAAAGCGAACGTGCCGAGCGCCCCTACGTGGTCGTGAACTGCGGCGCACTTCAGGAATCGCTACTTGAGAGCGAGCTCTTCGGACACGAAAAGGGCTCGTTTACGGGGGCAGTCAGCCAGAAGATCGGCCTCTGCGAGCTTGCTGATGGAGGCACGCTCTTTCTCGACGAAGTGGGCGAGCTTTCGCTGCCGATCCAGGCCAAGCTGCTCCGCTTCATCCAGGAGGGTGAATTCTATCGGGTGGGCGGCAAGGCGGCGATCGAGGTCGACGTGCGCATCGTGAGCGCCACCAACCGCGAACTGGAGCAGGAGGTGGGCCAGGGCCACTTCCGCGAGGACCTGTTCTACCGCCTCAACACCATCACCCTGCGCATGCCCCCGCTCCGCAAACGGCGCGAGGATATTCCGCAGCTCGTGGGCCACTTCTTGGAAGCCGCTCGACGCCCGGGCCAGCGGCAGGCCAACTACCGGCTCGACGCCGGTGTGATGGAGTGCCTTCAGGACCACGCATGGCCGGGCAACATCCGAGAGCTCCAAAACGTGATCGAAAGGCTCAAAATCCTCTCCGAAGGGGGCCGAATCGGGCTTGAGGACCTCCCTCCGGCGGTCCGGCAGGGCCTGGCGGCGCCCGCACACCTTTTGGACCGGGCCCCAGGACTCAGCACTTCACCCAGAGCCCCACAGACCCTCGACACTTTGGAGCGTGAGCACATCCTCCGGACGCTCGATCACTGCCAGGGCAATAAGACGCGAGCCGCCCAGGTTCTCGGGATCACGATCAAGACCCTCTACAATAAGCTCAACCGCTATGAGTCCGAGGGCTTGCACAGTCCCGGCCTCTCAAGTTAGGAGTGCATGCAATGACCAAGAAGAAGACCGCGACCAAGCCCTCGACCCCGGCCCCTGCTGCCAAGGCTGCCAAACCCGCCAAGGCATCCCAGAAGGAAGCCAAGCGCGCGAGCGACGATCCTGTCGCCGCTGCCCGCGCTGCCGAAGCCAACGGCTCGGACGCAGAGGAAGTCGATGAGGACGAGGCCGCGGCCGCAGGCTCAAGCTCGGGCGGCGGCAATGCGGCAGCGCTGGCAGCAGCAGGCTCAGGCGAGATGTCGGCTTCATTCAAGAACTTCCGCCACCATCCGGACATGGAAAACTTCTACCGCTTCATCCATGAAAACGACCTTCGCCACGAGGCGCTGGCCATCCTGAACACCCTGCGCCGCGAGCGGACGGCAGGTAAAGCGGCCGAAAAAGCCTCCAAAAAGCCCACGGCTCGCAGGTAAGGCGAGGGCCCGCGGCTAGCGCCGGGCAAATCTCCTCAGGTAGTCGGCAAGCGCCTCGGCCCCCTCTTCGGGGAAAGCGTTGTACATGCTTGCACGAAAGCCTCCCACCGAGCGGTGTCCCTTGAGTCCGTCCATGCCCAGCGCATGGGCTCCGGCAAGAAAGTCGCCCTCTCGCTCGGGGCTCTTTAGGCGAAAAGTCAGGTTCATCAGCGATCGATGCGCAGGCTCCTTGACCGTCGGATCGTAGACCGACGGAAACTCATCGAGCGCCGCATACACGGCCTCGGCCTTGCGGGAATTGCGGCGAGCCATCTCGGCCACCCCGCCCTCCTCCTCGAGCCAGCGCAGAGTCAGACCCAGCACGTAGACCGGAAAAACGGGCGGCGTGTTCAGCAGCGCATCGGCTGCCGCATGGCTTCGGTAAGAAAGGATCGCAGGAAGGTCGGTGTTGGCCGACTCGAGGAAGCGCTTGCGGGCCACGACCACAGTGACTCCGGCGGGTCCCAGGTTCTTCTGGGCACCTGCGTAGATCAGGTCAAATCGTGAGTGATCCCGCTCCACCCCGAGCAGGTCTGATGAAGCGTCCAGCACGATGGGTGCGCCCCCGGAGGGCGGCACGGTCTTCCACTGCGTGCCCTCGATGGTGTTGTTCGTGGTGACATGGACATAAGCGGCCCCGGAAGTGAGCTTCCACGAGGCCGGAAGGCAGGCAAACTTCTCGGACTCTGAGCTTCCCGCCACATGGGCCGTGCCGTAGCGCCTGGCCTCTGCGATCGCACGGCCGCTCCACTCACCCGTATGCAGGTAGTCAGCGGTACGCCCGGCCCCGAGAAAATTCATCGGCACCATGGCAAACTGGAGGGTTGCCCCCCCACCCAGAAAAAGCACCGTGTACTCGTCAGCCGACAGCCCCAGGAGGGCCAGAAGGCGGCTACGGGCCCCCTGATGGATGGCCTCGTAGTCAGGACCCCGATGAGAGACCTCCAGGATCGACATCCCCGAGCGCCCGATCTCGAGCACCCCACGGCTGGCCTCCTCCAGGACGGGGACAGGAAGAATGGCGGGGCCGGAACTGAAGTTATAGATCCGCTTCATACCCTCCCCTCTTTAGCACAGCCGGGGCCCTCGAGCACGGATGCGGTTGCCGGCGGAGACTTCCTTTGGTAGTCCCTTCTTCGTCGGTGAGTCATTAGCTCAGCTGGTAGAGCATCACACTTTTAATGTGAGGGTCGATGGTTCGAGCCCATCATGACTCACCAATCATTTCCTGAAGGCCACGCATGTTCTCGTCGCAAGACCTCGCAGTCATCGGATTCCTGGCCTTTCTCGAGGGCATCCTTTCCATCGATAACGCACTGGTGCTTGCGCTGCTCGCCAAGCCCCTGCCCCCCGCATTGCAGCGAAAGGCCCTGACCTACGGACTCGTGGGTGCAGTCCTTTTCCGGCTCATTGCATTGAGTCTCACCACCTACCTCATGAAGTGGGTGTGGGTGAAATGGGTGGGCGGCGGATATCTGGTCTTCGTCTCGCTTTCGCACTTCTGGAAAGAATGGCGGAGCAAGGGCGGGGACGAGGACGAAAACGCTGCAGGCTCGAAGAAGTCCCGCGGTTCTGACCGCTTGGCTTTCTGGAAGACCGTGCTCGTGATCGAACTCACCGACATCGCCTTTGCCGTCGATTCGATCCTTGCCGCCGTGGCGCTCTCCAACAAGTTCTGGGTCGTGTTCACGGGAGGCTTTCTCGGAGTCATCCTGATGCGCGTGGCTGCCAACGTCTTCATCACGCTGATCGAGAAATTCCCGCGCATGGAAGTGACCGCCTACCTGCTCGTGCTGGTGATCGGCCTGAAGCTCATCTTGGATGCCGCGCACCTGCCGGGAGTGGACTTTCACTCCAGCTCAAGCCCCGCGTTCTGGATCTTCTGGCTCACCATGCTGGCGTGTCTGGGCGTGGGTCTGGTGCGGCCAAAAGCGGACGCCCGCGAAAAATAGCCTCGATGCGGTTTCCGCGACCGGGTGCCCCATCGATAAAGCGCACCTCACCCTCATGCAGGCGGGCGATCTGACGGGCAAGGTAGAGCCCGAGCCCAAGCCCACCCACTTCGATCGCAAAAGGCTCAAAGCAGCGCTCACGTGCCGCACGCTCCAAGGATGGCCCTTGATCCGAGACACTCAGCACAAGCTCGCCTGATGAAGCACCTGATGCGCTGAGCCTCACCTGCCCGCCCTCAGGCGAGCGGCGAACAGCCTGGACCACCAGGTTCGTGACCGCCTCGTCAAAACGGAGTGGATCCAGGCGGGCCGGCAGCCTTTCCGGAAGCTCAACCACCAGCTCTACGCCTGCGTCGTGTGCCAACTGTTGAAGCCTGCCCTCATCCAATTCCCGGATCGCCCGGGCCGCATCGACCGGGATGGGTTCGACCGAAAACCGTCCTGCTCGGATTCGCGTCAGATCGAGCAGGCCATCGATGAGCGCCGTGAGACGCTCGATCTGTTTCAAGACGATCCTCGAGTAGGAGAGGTGCCGCTCCTGCTCGCTCCTGAGCTCCTCCGCCGCCAAGGGCCAGGGCTTGGATCGCAGCATCCGTTCCTGTAGTTGCACCATGCCGTAGATCGCAGTGAGCGGGGTCTTGAGCTCATGGCTTGCGATGGCCATGAAGTGGTCGCGCATCTGGATTTGAGCGGTGAGCTCAGCCGAGTGGAGGAGCTGCCCGAGATGGAGCGCTGCCGCGAGAAGCCAGCCCTCAATCCGGCTGGCGCCCAGATCCTTGGCCTGCACGGCATCGAGGGAGAAGGCGAGCACCGAATCGGGCACATCGAGCTGAATCCAGAACACCTGTCGCCCCTCGTGCAAAGACCGCCGGACGGTCCACGAGAGGGTCGATGCACTGCCATTCTTGAAGTCGGTTTCTGGAAATTGCGGCAGCCCGCATCGCACCCTCCGCGGGATCTCCAGCCACACCCGGGCACCCTCGAAGAGGAGGGAGAGCGGCCGGCACACCCGGTCCATCCATTCCTGCTCCCCAACGGGGAGGACCGTTTGCTCCCGAATCCACCGGGCCAATCCTTCACCGGCATTCGGCTGCACCATGCTCGCCCACCTGCGAGGGGTGGGCCATCAAAGACCGATTAAAACACTCAAGCTTAGGGGATTGTGAGCCGACACTTTTGATATGAGGCCAGAAACCCCCGAAAGCAGCTCTCCCAGCCACTTCTGGGTGGGCTTCTATCTCGGATTCTGGGGCTTGGTGGTTTTCAGTCTCACGGCTCGGGTGGGGATCGACGAGATCAGGGCCGGCCGCGCGCTTCGGGCCCTGGTCCGGGAGCCGGAGCAGGAGCGCCCAGGATTCGCAGCACCTCGCCGGCAAGCTGCTTCTCGTCAAATGGCTTCACGACAAAGCCCGTCACCCCTGCCGAAAGCGCCTCCGACCACTGATCCCTTTGTCCCTGCGAAGTGACCATCAGCACGGGCAGACTGCGGGTCGATGCCTCGGAGCGCAGCTCACGCACCAACTCAACCCCCTCGAGTCCAGGCATCAGCCAGTCCGTCAAAACCATGGCGTAAGCACCTTCCGGCTCGCCCACCCTGCTCCGGATCAGCTCAAGTGCCTGCTCGCCGTCTTCAGCCTCTTCAATTCGGGTGAAGCCCAGATCCTCCAGCATGCAGCGAATGATCGAGCGGACAGCCGGCATATCGTCCACCACAAGGACCGGCCGGGAGAGTGTTGAAGGGGCGAAATCCGGTTTCACTCCGAAAGTTTAACCCGCACGGGGCCGATAGGTCACCTAGAGAGCACCGCTTCATGAAGAATCGCATCTGGCTTTTTCAACTGCCCATGATCGCCCTGTTTGCCATCGCCTTCTGGGTGCATGAGGCAGGAATCATTGGCGAGCTGCACAACGACTTCCTGCGTGCGAGCGTCTTTCCGGGCCTCAAGCGGTTCTCGAGCATGTTCCTCGACTTCAAGTTCAAGGTGCGCGGCGAAAGGCCGCCCCGCAACAAGATCGTCATCGTCGAGGTCGACAGCAAGTCGATTGAAGTTCTGGGCCGCTGGCCCTGGGACCGAGAGATCACCGCATTCCTGACCGAGCGCATCTTCGACCTCGGGGCGAAAGTCGTCGGATACGACATCGTGTTCTCCGAACCCAACCAGAAGGTCTCCGACCCCCTTCGTGAACTGCTCGAGCAGAACAAGCTGGGTGCACTGGCCGAGAACTTCGAAACCGATCCCAAGCTTGCAGGAGTGATTGCAAACAACCGCGACCGGCTCGTGCTGGGCTGGATGAACGAAGGCATCTGCCAGCCGGTGTACGAATCCGAGCAGACCTGTCCCTTCGATCACCCTGATCTTGTGGCGGCGATCCCCGAAAACTTCGCCGACTTCGGCTACCAGATGGCAGGCGGCCCTGAGGCCATGTCGAGTTTCGTGCCCCGCAAGTCGGCCTTCGTGACCCCGATCCAGCTCGTGCCAAACATGCCGCTTTTCAACAACCTCGCGCGATACCAAGGGACGCTCGAAACGCAGCAGGATCCCGACGGTGTCATCCGCCGTGCAAATGCCCTTCGCCTCGTAGGCAAGTCCCTGCAAAAACCCATCTCCTTTGCCATGGCCGAGGCAGGTACCGGAAAACCCTTCATCGTGACCCTCAACCCCGACCAGCGCCTGTCGTCGATCCAGCTCGGACTGGACGGAAAGCCGCTTCCCACGACCCCGCTGGGTGCCCTCACGGTCAATTACCGCGGCAGGGCCCGCACCTTCACCTATATCTCCGCAGTCGACCTGATGGGAGAAGACAAGGCGCTCGTCGAAACCGAGATCGACCACAAGGTCACCGAGGTCAACCCGCGCGAGGCACTCAAGGACGCCTACGTCTTTTTAGGTGTGAGCGCGATCGGGCTTTTTGACATGCGCGCCTTTCCGTTTGACTCAAACGTGCCCGGGGTCGAGGGCCATGCAACCATCCTCGACAACATCCTGTC
>CAIOHW010000222.1 GCA_903858195.1 Oligoflexia bacterium
CCGATCTCGGATGCGGAGGCGCCAACGGGGAGCGCGCTCCACCTTGCGGGGTGCCGTGAGCATCGGCATTCGAAAGGCTTCGGCATCCGACCCGGAGACCGAAGCCGGTCCTCGGCCCGCCAGACGCACTGGCGAGGCCTCTTTCTCACCCGCCCAGCCGCTCGGGCTGAAGGTAAACAGAACCAGAATCGAAGCGACACTCAGAACCATTCGGGGTTTCATGGCCAATGACCTCACCCCTTGATTTTACGAAACTGACGAGCCGGCGGAATGCGTCACATCAGACACAGGTCATCTCCAATCCAAGGTAGAGTCCATAGCCGATCGACCGGGGGCAGCGGGTAGACCACTACAGGGTTTCCCAAAATCAGTGGCCAAAAGAGTGGCTAACCCCACGGGTCGGAGGTATTTTTCGTGAACGGGGATTGCGACCCTCCTCAAGCCCTTAAACCCGAGCAGCCCTCAGACCCATGCTTGTCTACGGAATCGACTTCGGAACCTCCAACTCCATCGTGGGCGCAGCAAGCGCGGATGGACTCAAGGGCTTTGCTCCGCTGGATCCCAAAGCCAGCAACCCGGCTGTGCTGCGTTCGCTTCTCTACTTTCCAAGCGATCAGCAGGTTTACTTTGGCACTGAAGCCATCGCGCAGTTCATCGAGCACGACCTGACCGGGCGGTTCATTCGCTCCATCAAAAAGCAACTCCCCAGCCGGAGCTTCAAGGGCACGCAGATCCAGCATCGGATGCTCACGCTCGAAAACCTGATCGGGACTTTTCTGGGAGAGCTCCGCCGCCGCGCCAATCAGCATTTTGGCGAGGACGTAAATCATGTGGTGCTCGGACGACCTGCGCGCTTTGCCCCCGATGATGGAGATGACTCTTATGCCCAGTCCCGTCTCGAAGAAGCGGCAAGGCTAGCTGGCTTCAAACACATTGAGTTTTTGGCTGAGCCGGTGGCGGCTTCGATCGGTTACGAGCGCGAGTCCGGCGCAAATGGCAAGCTTTCCAAGTCCGGCACAAAAACTCCCATTATCCTTACAGTCGACTATGGTGGTGGCACCTCAGACTTTACCGTCTACCAACTTCGGGGTGCTGACTTCAAACCCTCCGATGTGATCGCCATGGGCGGGGTCTCGGTGGCAGGTGACGCCCTTGACTCGGCGCTGATGCGAAATCGCATCTCGGAGCACTTTGGAACTGGGGTGCGGTTTCAGGTTCCGTTTGGAGAAAATACCCTCACCATGCCCAAGAGCCTGATGGAACGAATCTGCCATCCGGGAGAGATCTCGCTGCTGCGCAAGCAGGACACGATGGAGTTTCTGCGCAACGTCCAGCAATGGTCGCTTGGCCCCGATGACCGAGCCAAGATGGACCGCCTCTTCACTCTGCTCGAGGACCAGCTGGGATTTCCCGTGTTTGAACAGATCGAAAAAACCAAGCGCGCTCTCTCGGACACCGAAGAAGCGGTCTTTAGATATTCCTACCCGGGAATTGACATCAGCGAGCGCATCACGCGCACTCAATTCGAGGAGTACGCTGACGACGCCCTTCATAAGATGAAGCATGCACTTGACGAGACGATCAAGAACTCGGGGCTCAAGGACTCACAGATCGATCAAGTGCTGTGCACAGGAGGGACCGCGCGGGTGTCTTGGATCCGCAAGTCACTCGCAGCGCGATTTGGCGCTGAGAAACTCTTGGATCTGGACCCATTTATGGGAGTGGCCCGCGGACTGGCCGAGCGAGCCTGGGAGTTGGCAAAGGCTTAGCGAGCGGCTCCATGCTATCTTCAAGAAAAGGGAGAGTTTGAGATGTCGAAAAAGAAAATTGGATACGTCGATGGATTCGTGATCCCGATCCCACGCAAGAACATCGGGAAGTACAAGAAAATGGCACAAATCGCTGGCAAGGTGTGGCTGGATCACGGCGCCATCGATTACTTCGAGTGCCAGGGCGATGATGTGCCGAACGGAAAAGTCACTTCCTTCGGCAAGAGCGTGAAGCTGAAGAAGGGCGAAGTCGTGTACTTCTCATGGGCCACCTACAAGTCGAAGGCGCATCGAAACCAGGTCCTGAAGAAGGTCATGGCCGACCCTAGGCTTGCCAGCTACATGACCGAGGATGCGATGCCTTTCGACGGCATGCGCATGATCTGGGGCGGCTTCAAGCCGGTAGTGATGCTGCAAGGCTAGAGGCCTCCTACTCACCCGAGAGCCAGTCGAGCTCAAGGGTTATGAAGAATGAAAAATCGCTCAACGAAACCCAAGTCACACTCGGGGAAGTCGGCTGGTCTCCTCGGCGAACCCGCGGTCAGGTTCCTGAGAGCCTTGAAACGGAACAATCGTCGCGATTGGTTCGATGCCCATCGTGATCGCTATGAAGTGGAACTGAAGAAGCCAGCAAAACGCCTTGCGGAGGATTTGCGCCCTCTTCTGTCACCGCACTATCCCTGGCTGGAGTTTAGCAACAAAGCGCTCTTTCGCATCAACCGCGATACCCGCTTTTCAGATGACAAGACTCCCTACAAGACCTGGATGGGTTACTGGTTTCGCGATCGGCGCTTTGACAAGGAATGGGCCTCGGGGCTTTACCTGGGGCTCGACCCCACGGGGCTGGCACTGGGTTGCGGCATCTGGCGGTTCCAATCCCTTCAAAGGTCGATCTTTCGCGAGCGGATCACGCAGAGCCCATCCGAGATGAGCTTCGTCCGTGCCATCGACGCGCTGGAACAGGCCGGATTCGAAATGAAGGGCCGCGATCTCAAGAGAATTCCCGCGGGATATGACCCCGACCACGTCAATGCGCCGTTTCTCCGGCACAATGGTCTGTACGCCGCCAAGGAAATCGATTTCCCGAAAAGTTTCGGGACCGCTCGATTCGCCTCCGACTTAGCGAAGCTCTTCAAGCCCTGCAGTGAGCTTCTTGACTGGATGGCCACACAGCTCCCCAGGAAGGCGATGTGAGGCTCCTCTGTTCCAGCGTCTGTACTTGCCTGAGAATATGGGGCTCATTACTGTAGAATCTATGGATAAAAGGTTGCCAACCGCGTGGGCACAGGGAGATCGAGAGTTCTATGTCTCGATTACTGGGCTAAGTACAAAAGGCCTCTTCTCGTTTTTAATGTTTCTAAGACACGCGGTGCCTTGCAAAATCCAAGCGGAGAGTGCCGACGGGGTTTTGTTCGTCGGTGTTAAGAAGATTAAGGGCATTCAGCACACGCTCACAGCTTGGGAGAGTGAGGCTCATATGAGAAAATATCTCTATAGCGGCGCCCACATGCGTGCGTTGAAGGTGTTTCGAAAGATCGCAACGGGGAAGACCTTTGGGTTTGTATCAAAAACCCTTCCTACCTTTGATCAGGCGCATGAGATTTGGAAGGAACAGGGGCGGGAGTACTAGCGCGTAGACTGCTTGTGCAGCGCCCCAATTGCTAACCCATCCATCGGCTTTTGCTCCCCTAAAGGCCCCTCACCCGGTCCATGAGCGACTGGTCGCGCTCAGTGACGAGATTGACGACCAGCCCCTTTCGGCCGGCACGCGCCGTGCGGCCGACGCGGTGGATGTAGTTCTCGAGTTCCTCGGGCAGGTGGTAGTTGATCACCCGGTCCACGCTCTCGATGTCGAGCCCGCGCGAGGCAAGGTCTGTTGAGATCAGAAAAGGAATTTTTCCATCCCGAAAAGCCTGGAGATTCTTGCGACGCTCCACCTTGTCCATCTCTCCGCGGTACAGAACACTGCTGTGTCCGAGGTCTGAGATGAGCTTGGAGAGCTTGTCGCACTGCTGTCGGGTGTTGGCAAAAAGGATGGTGCTGCCCTTGGACTTCGCCGCGAGGAGCTTTTGGAGCACGGGCTCTCGCTTGCCATCGATCACCTGGATGTTCTGGGTCGTGAGGGTGTCCGGAATCTTGTAGCCGCCCTCTGTGCGAATGATGTCAGCGTCATCAAAGAGCTCGCCGATCAGGGTCTGGAGCTCTGCATTAATGGTCGCCGAGAACATCGCCAGCTGACACTTGGAGGGGCAGAATTCCGCGATCCTTCGAGCATCCGGCAGAAAGCCCTCATCGAGCATCTGATCGGCTTCATCAAACACGAGCGTGCGTACTTCGTTGAGGTTGACGAGCTTTCGGGTCATGAGGGCGGTGAGACGCCCCGGTGTGGCAATCAGGATCTCGAAGTAGCCATCGAGGTTCTTCTTGGCGACCTCCGTTGTTGTGCCGCCCAGCACCGAACGCACGCGAAGGCGAGTGTCATGCGTATAGGCCTTGAACACCTTGGCCACCTGTTCGCCGAGCTCGCGTGAGGGAACGACCACGAGTGCCCGGGGGTGGCGCTCCTGAGTGACGCCCTTGCCGGAGGTCTCAAGCGATTTGAGGGCGTGGAGGATCGGGAGCGCGTAAGCGAGGGTCTTTCCGCTTCCGGTCTGTGCGACACCCACGATCGAGCGCCCCTCAAGCAGGGCCGGGATGGCCTGGAGCTGGATCGCGGTCGGTGTGCTGAGCTTTTTCTCGCGCAAAGTCGCAAGGAGTGAATCCAGGAGGCCAAACTGCTTAAATTCGGGCATAGGGCCTAGTACACCGCGGAGGGACGGATTGGAACCAGTACCCACCCATTCACCCTGAAAGCATCACCCCGCCAGAGGGGCGGTCTGTGTTAACCTCGCCGCATGAACGCCCCCTCCCATTCATTCACCGCCTCCGAGAAAAAGATCCTCGCCGTCCTGGCCGCGGTCCAATTCGTAAGCATTCTCGATTTTATGATGGTCATGCCCCTTGGACCTGACCTTGGGCGGGCCCTCGGAATCTCGATGAACCAGCTTGGATGGATCGGGGGAAGCTACACTTTTGCAGCTTTTTTATCGGGCATCGCAGGCTCGTTCTATCTCGACCGGCTCGAACGCCGGAGCGCGCTCATCTGGCACCTGCTTGGTCTTGCAATCGCAACCGCGGCCGGTGCCCTGGCCACCGATTTTTCGACTCTGGTGGCAGCCCGGGTGGTTGCAGGCCTGTTTGGCGGCCCCGCCACCTCGACCCTGCTTGCCATTCTCTCAGACGTGATCCGGCCCGAGAAGCGCGGGCGAGCCCTGGGGCTCGTCATGGCGGCCTTCTCGGTGGCCTCGATTATCGGGGTGCCGGTGGGCCTTGAACTGGCTCGCCTCGGCGGGTGGAAGCTCCCCTTCCTGGTGGTCGGAGGGGCCGCGTTCCTCACCGCGCTCGCCTCCTCGCTCCTGCTTCCCCCGATTGAACATCATCGCACACAGGCCGAAGAACCAGGCGCACCTGCATCCACCGACTCACTTCTCTCTCAAGGAGTGGTGCCGATCTCCCTGTTTCTCGCCTCAAACGCGATTCTCGCCACTTTCCTGCTCGTCCCGAACCTGAGCGCCTTTCTTCAAATGAATCTCGGATTTCCGCGGGAGCGCCTCGGACTGCTTTATTTCGTGGGGGGTCTTCTGAGCCTCGTTTCGACGCGGTTTGGCGGCATCTGGAACGACCGCTCAGGGAGCGTCAGGCCTCTTGCCACTTCAACTGCGCTCTTTGTGCTGACGCTTGCAACCGGGATGCTTTTTGATCCGCCGCTGATCGCCGCTGCCACCTGGGCTCCCGTGGCGTGGTTCGGCCTCTTGATGTTCACCAACTCGCTTCGATGGATCAGCATCAGCACGCTCACATCCAAAGTGCCGCCCGCGCGGCATCGCGCGCGCTATATGTCCCTGCTCTCGGCAGTTCAGCACCTCTCGAGCTCGCTCGGAGCCTTTCTCTCAACGCTGCTGCTGTCCACCGCGGCAGACGGAAGCCTGATCGGAGTGCCTCGCCTGGCAGCCGTGTCGCTTGGTTTGAGTCTGCTCGTCCCGCCGCTTGCGGCAGTCGTTCAGAGACTCATCCGGCGAGCATAGTCTTGGTGAGATTTTCGCAGACGGCCTTGGCATCTCCGAATACGAGCGAGCAGTTGTCGTAGTAAAAGAGTGCATTGTCGACGCCGGCGTAGCCCGCCTTCATCGAACGCTTGATCACCAACACCTGCTTGGCCTTGTAGGCATCGAGGATGGGCATCCCATACAGCGGACTTGCCTTGTTGGTCTTGGCATCCGGGTTCACCACGTCATTGGCTCCGACAACCAGCGCAACGTCGGTCGATGAGAAGTCGGAGTTGATGTCTTCCATCTCAAAGACGATGTCGTAGGGAATGTCGCTCTCGGCCAAAAGTACGTTCATGTGCCCGGGCATTCGACCTGCGACCGGATGGATCGCAAACTTCACCTCGACACCCTTGGCGTTCAAGGTGTGCACCAGCTCCTTGATCGCGTGCTGCGCCTGCGCAACCGCCATGCCGTAGCCCGGCACGATCACGACCTTGGATGCATTCTCGAGCATGAAGGCAGCGTCCTCAACCGAAGCTGATTTCACTCCCTTGGTCGGCGCCGAGGCGCCTGCAGCCGCAGCCTCGCCGCCAAAGCCGCCGAGGATCACGCTGATGATCGAGCGGTTCATGGCGCGGCACATGATGTACGAAAGGATCGCCCCCGAGCTCCCCACGAGCGCACCCGTGGTGATGAGCAGAGGGTTCTCGAGCGTGAAGCCCGTCGCCGCAGCCGCCCAGCCGGAATAGGAGTTCAACATCGAAACGACCACCGGCATGTCGGCCCCCCCGATCGGGAGCACGAGCAGAAACCCAAGCCCCAGGGCGATCGCGGTGAGCACCCAGAAAGGGGCAGCCTCGCCGCTCATCACAAACTGGGCGGTGAAGCCAAACATGGCAATCCCAAGGAGGGCATTGAGCAGGTGCTGGCCCCTAAACACCAGGGGGTTTGAACTCACGAGCTCCTGAAGCTTGGCAAAGGCAACCAGCGACCCGGTAAAGGTGATGGCTCCGATGAACGACCCGATGCCGAGCTCAAAAAGAGTCGCCCCACCCAGCGGTTTTCCGCTCGAGAGGTCGGCATAAAAGGTTCCGGCTGCGATGAACACGGCAGCAAGCCCCACGAAGCTGTGCAGGGCGGCCACGAGCTGGGGCATCGATTTCATGTCAATCTTGAGCGCGACTGCGATTCCGATCACGGCTCCCACGCCCAGGCCCGCCCAGATCCAGGTGGTTTCGCGCACTTCGGGATGAATCAGCGTGGCCACGATGGCAATCGTCATGCCGATCATGGCGTTCCGGTTGCCCTTGAGCGCGGTCTTGGGTGAACTCAGGCCCTTCAAGCCCAGAATGAAGAACACGGTGGCCGCAAGGTAGATCGCAGCAAAGCCATCGGGAGAAATCTGGATCTGCGAAAACATCAGTTGTTCCCCTTCTTGGGCTTGAACATGGCAAGGATCCGGTTCGTCACCACGAATCCTCCAAAGATGTTGATTGAGGCCAACGCCACGGCAAGAAATCCAAAGATGTGGACGAGCCTTGAACCTTCGTGCCCGGACTCATGCCCGGCCACTAAAATCGCCCCCACCACGACAATCGCGCTGATGGCATTGGTGACCGCCATGAGCGGTGTGTGCAGCGCCGGGGTCACACCCCAGATGACGTGATAGCCAATGAAGCAGGACAGGACGAAAACCGTGATGCCGATCATCGTGGGTGACATGGGGTCTTTCTCCGAAGTTATTTCTTTTGAAGGCGAATCTGGCCTTCGTGGGTCACAAGGCTTGCTGCGATGATGTCGTCTTCGAGATTGAAGGCAAGCGAGGGCCCTGCCTCCTTGTCCTCCTTCGAGTGGATCGCAAGCAGGTTCAAGAGGTTGCGTGCAAAGAACGCCGAAGCATCCGCCGGCATGAGGGCCGGCCAGTTGCCTGCACCCACGATGGTGACGCCGTGCTTGCTCACCACTTCATCCATTAAGGTGAGCGCACAGTTGCCGCCGGTCGAGGC
>CAIOHW010000223.1 GCA_903858195.1 Oligoflexia bacterium
GCTCCTTGGCGATCTCCTGCCAGCGTTCGTCGCTGAGGGGCTTGAGGACTCGAGCCACCTCCAGGGTCTGCTGCTCGGGAGTCTTGGCTCCCGCAAGCAGGGTGGCAGCCGTCAGAGTCATCAGGATTCGAGCGGTTGAAAAGCGTCTCCGGGGCCTGCACCAGCGGGTCACGAGCGATGTTTCTCCTGCGGAGCAGGGGCAGTTGCCGGAATGGTAGGTTCGATCGGTTCGGCACTCGCCGGGAGCTTCGAGGCTCTCAGGCGCGAAGCCGCCGGTGAGTTGGGAAACAGGGAGAGGAGCTGTTGCCGGTGGGACAGGGCTTCGCTCTTGAGGTTCAGGGCATCCTCGCATTTGGCCAGCTCCAGGATCGAGTCGGGCACATGCGGGCTGCGGTCATAGGCCGTCAGAACGCGCGCAAATTCGGCTGCTGCCAGCTTGTGTTCCTTCTGGGCGACGTAGCAGAGACCTACATGGTACTGGGCCGAGCCCGCCCACGGATGGTCCGCGTACTGGTCCAGAAACTGTGCGAACGCCAGAATGGCCTCCGGATACTTGGCCGCGTCAAACAGCACCATCGCCTTGCGGTACGACTGGACGGCGGCATCGGTCACAAAGCCGGACTCGGGATCTCCCGTCACCGGATTGACACTCGGCTTGGGGACTACGGGCAGGAGTTCAGCACCCTCCACCAACGGCTTTTTCACTTCCTGGAGGGTCGGGTCGAGGGACTCGCCCTTACGAAGAGTCTCTACGCTGGTGCGCGCGGCATCCACCTTGTCATTCACCGCAGCAAGCCTCAGCTCCACTCCGGCAAGCTTGGACTGCAGGGTTTCGAGCTGGGCCTTGAGTTCTCCCACGCGCGGATCCGGCTGGATTGCGGCGCTTTCAGGCCGGGAACGGGCTCCGGCGCAACCGGGTGCCGTCAGGATTGCCGACAGGACTGCCGGCAGCCAAGCGGCAGGTAACCGGGATGAGTAAACGGCCTTCGAGTTGCCAGTGCTCTTGCGTTCCATCGCATCTCTAAGGATAAGAGCAGCCCGGCATTTGGGCAAGGAAATGGCAGACCCGCGCACACAGGCATACCGTCAAGTCATCCGCATCACGAAGGCTGATTCGGCGTGGGTCTACCACGTGCTCGAAGCCCAGGAGGGGATCGTCTCCTACTCCACACTGCCGGATCCCAAGACGGGCGCCTTGCTCTCTCCGCTGGGGCTTCCGGCCTGCGATCTCGCCCTGAGCATCCCCGCAGCTTTTAAAGAGGAGATGCAGGTGGTGGTGGAACACTTGCGAGCCGGAGGCGTCTGGATCGAGGAGATCAGCCCTCCCGAATGGGAGTGATTCCAGTCCCCGCATTCGATGGCCTGAGGCTTGCTCAGGCCTACCGTCATGCTGCTGGCAACTTCAATTCATGTGGGTGCCTGGGCCCTCGGGCTCTCTGGAATTCGGCTTCTGGGTCCCGAATTTCGACGGTTTCGTCCGCAATCGGCATCGGGACTGGAGTCGGCGCGGCTGCTCCTCAAGGATCTTCGAGAGAGCCTGCTCGCAGGAGAGCTCCCCGGTCGGGAGCAGTGGCTCCAGGTTTCACGAATCCCGGAGCCGTGGGGTCCGCTCATCGAGGAGAGTCTCTCGGAGCTGCGTGAAAGCGGGCTTCCAGTCGTGCCGACTCTCGAAAGAATGGAGGCCCTGCTCGCCGGCCAGATCACAGCCGCCTCGCAGGCCCGAGCCCGATCGGCCCAGGCCTGGGGCCAGGCGGTGATCTGTGGAAGTTTCGTTCCCATCGTTGCCATGGCCCTCTATTTTCTGCTGCCTGGGGTGTCAGAGCTCGGCCTGGCCTGGTGGCTGCTCACGCTGCTGGCCTGCTTGATGAGTGCGGGCGCCATGCTCTGGATGCTGAGCCTGTGCACTCATGCCCAGTGGGCCGGACTTGGGGAATCGAACCGCTCATGCTGGCCCGCTCTGCTTTGTTTTTGCGAACGGCTCCTTTCTTCGCTCAGGGCCGGGGTTCCCGCAGACCTCGCGTGGGCAAGGGCGCTTCCCCAGATCTCCCGCCAGGCCTCCACTCTGGTCCTGCATTGGGGGGCTGAGTTCTGGCTGCCGCGCCCGGTGGCTGCATTCTCAGGAGGCACGATGGGCCTGCTCGAACAGTGGGGACAGGTGCTTCGCGAGTCGCTGCAGCGAAGCGTGCTCGAGGGTCGTCCCTGCACCGAGCGGCTCGAAACCAGTCTATCGGCGCTCAGGCAGGAGTGGGATTCGCGGGTCGAGCGCGAGCTCTCGCTCCTGGGTACTCGGGCGCTGAAGCCCCTTTTTCTGCTCGTGGCACCGTCACTCCTCGGGCTCCTTGCGGTAGGCGTGATGGCGGGGATCCAATGGTGAATGGGGCACGCGTTCGGATCTCGCTGCTTGCGGGCATCGGTGTGCTCATTGGCGGTGGCGGGAGCCCGAGGAGCTTTCCACAAGATCAGCGAATGTCGGAGAACTCCGGACGCTCGAGGCTCGTCCACTCAAGCCAGGTCGAGCGCGGTGAGCGGAAGTGGCCCTGTGGTTTTCCGGCCTGCAGCGTCAGAACCTCAAGATCCGCCACGCGAGTACTCGTGCGATAGAAGACCGACCCGCGTATGTCCTCGTAGCGCAGTGTCACCCAGTTCTTGGACTCAAATTCGAGCGAGCCGCGAAGCTCAAGTCCCGACTGATCAGCACGAAAGCTCCAGCCGCGGGGCTCCTGCTTCATCCGGGCGCGCAGGGCCCGCCAGAGGGAGAAACGGGGATTTCCCTTCAGGGTATCGAAGGCTGCGATCCGCGTCAGGGTCGGAAGCACTTGGACTCCTCCCTTGAGGGCCACTGCGTGCATCCCCTCGGTGCAGTGACGAAGACCTCCGGTGGTCTCGGTGAGGAACTGGGAGTGAAACCAAACCGCCGGAACCACTCCCTTCACATCATTCCGCATGTGGATCGAGGCCAGCACTCCCTGTTCTCCGGACTCCTCGGTGGACCACGCGAGGTCACCGAGGCTCCAAGAACCCTTGAGGGGAATCTGAGTCTTGAGGGTCTGATGGTCGACCCATCCCGGAAGGGGTTTGAAATCGAGCGGATGGCCCTCTGCAAAAATGAAGTCCCAGGAGAACTCGCCCTCGAGCGCACGCACCTGGCCCGAAAATCGGGAGCCCTCGCATCGAATCGAGCCCAGCGTCCATGGCTTGGAGGCGAGGTCCTCCGGATTTTCAAGTCCCTCCGGAAACGGGAGCTGTGCTCGGATGACCTTGCGTTTGAGCGCCCCCTGACTCCCGTCGCGCTTTTCAACGATCGCATTGAGCTCGGATCTGCGCACGAAGCCGTTGCTGCTTCGGAGCACGACGAACTCGAGGGTCCACGCCACCGAGCCGTCGGCGGCCTGGGCATTCATGATCAGCGAGTGATGCAGGGGAGCGGGAGGACGCTTCATAGTGAAGAACGCTGGGGTTGTGCCACAGGAGGCCTCTTGGAGTCTACTGGACGCAGGAGAACGACTCCTGCCTCAAGCCCGCAGACTTGAGACAGCTCGCGGATGCGCCTTCCCTGCTCGGTACGCTCCACCTGGGCAACCCACTGAACTCCAGCCGAAATCCACTCCCGGATGACCGGGATGCTCATCCCCTCGGTCCCCGAGAGCAGGGCAAGCGTCTCGAGCCTGCGAAGCGCGTCCCGGGGCGAGTTGGCGTGGAGCGTGGCCAGTCCGCCGCCGTGTCCCGTGTTGAGCGCCTGGAGGAGCTCCATGACCTCGGCGCCGCGGCATTCGCCCAGCACGATGCGATCAGGCCGCATGCGCAAGCACTGCCTGAGCAGCGAACGCAGCGTGATCTCCCCAAAGCCGTCTGCATTGGGAGGGCGCGACTGGAGTGAAATGAAGTGGGGATGGCTCGGGTAGAGTTCGGGTGTGTCCTCGAGAGCGATGATCCGCTGCTCCCGCGG
This sequence comes from Oligoflexia bacterium, assembly GCA_903858195.1. Taxonomy (GTDB): domain Bacteria; phylum Bdellovibrionota; class UBA1018; order UBA1018; family UBA1018; genus CAIOHW01. The sequence continues at coordinate 3,947 of CAIOHW010000223.1, forward strand.
CACCTGCGAAAGAAGGTCGGATGCGAGCGTGGTTTTTCCGCTTCCGGTTGCTCCCGATATAACGATGCTTTCACCCCTGCGGCAGGCCTCAGCCAGGACATCCAGCAGGGGTCCGGATCCATGCCAGCGCTCCAGTACCGCCGGCCCCGGGGAGGAGGGGAGTTTTCTGATCGACACCAGGATCCCGGTCTCGCTGATGGGCGGAAATACGACATGAAGCCTGAGCCTGAGGCCTTCGTGCTGCCAGGGCGCATCGATAAACGGCACGCGCGCATCCCAGCTGCGGCCGGCTTTTGAGAGGGCTTCAAGGACCCACGCCTTGAGTTCGGCGGCATCGAGCGACGGCCCATCGATGGGCTGAAGCCCAGCCCCGCGATCCACAAAAATTCGGCTTCCGTTGATGCAGAGATCCGTGGTCGCCGGTTCGAGAAGCGCGCCCGTGATTGCTGTTGGAATCTTCATCGCTCACCCCCTCTCTCGTATGAGGCCCGGGAGCATGGGCTCTCGCTCCAGGCGCTCAAAACTTTCCGGCACCTCGGGCGTGCTCGACCCAGGGGTAGTCGGAGTCGCGGGAGCGGATTCGGGCGGAGCTCTCAGTGGCAGAAGCAGCGCCACGAGCTCGGCCTGCTCCTCGGAGGTGGCCTTCGTTCCGAAGAGTCGACCGAGCAGCGGGATACCGGCCAGGAAGGGAAGCCCCTCGGTGGTTTGCGAGGACCGCCGTTGAAATAGGCCGGACAAGAAAAGGGGAAGTCCGATCCGTGCGTCGACCTGCGTCTTGAGGCGACTGGCCTGCAGAGCCGGAATTTTCGCAGATCCGTTGGCGCGATCAAGGTCACTGACTTCGGAAGAGATCTCAAGCCTGACATCTTCGCCCGAGAGTTCGACTGCCTTGAGCTTCAGGCTGAGGCCGTAGGCTTTCCATTCGACATGCTGTCCGCGCATGCTGCGCATCTCGATCGGGATCTCGCCGCCCGAAAACAGCTCGGCTTCGCCGGGCACCCTCACGACGAGCTCGGGCTGCGAGAGCACTTTGGCTGCGCCCTCACGCTCGAGCGCCTGAAGCTCGAAATCGACCTTGGGAAGCCCCTGCGCACGCAGCCCCATGGCAAGCTGCGAGGGCCACTGAAGCCCCAGCGAACGAAAGGCCCTCTTCTTGAGCTCGATGAGCGCGACCCGGAAATAAAGCACCTGCTCGGGCTGGGCCAGTGAGGTCAGCTCGATCCTTGCGCCCGCAAAGAGGGATCGGATCTTTTGCTCCCATGACGTTCGGATCGAGGGGGTCGGGGCGGCCCCCGATACATGGAGCTGGCCTCCTTGTTCCGTCAGGGCAAGAGCAGGCCTCGGGGTCGATTCCGAGAGCCAACCCTCGATCCGCCTGCGTCCGACCGCCAAGAGCTCGCCTGCGATCTCGGTGCGGTCGACCACGGCTGTGGGGTGGGCCTCAGCCAGGGCGCGCACCCGGAGGAGCTCGGCTTCGGTTCGAATTCGACCCGAGAGCACCGCTTGCGAGCCGGTCCAGAAAACTTCCACTTCTCGAAGCGCCTCGCAGGCCGACTGAAGCGGCTGGGGGGCCGCAGGCTCGGCAAGGTCCGAAGCTTCGACTCGCACAGAAAGGTGCCTGATTTTAAGGGCTTCGGTCCAGATCCAGAGCTCACCGCTTCCTGCTCCGACGGCCTTGATCAGGAGGGTATGGGGGGAGTCAGGAAGGGGTGCTGCGCGAATCCCGCTCCCGGAGACGCTAAAGCGCTCGAGCCGCTCGACATTCAGGGTTCGGCTCTGGCCGGGCCTGAGGGTCCAGGCGCTGAGCTCTTGAATTTCAGGGGGTTGCCCGAATCCGACCGAGGGGTGGAGCGCTTGGATGAGGATGAACAGGAGCGGGTAAGAAATGAGTCGCATGCCGGGGCTTCTGGCAAGACCTGTTCCCGCCCTGCGCCATCTCCGAAAGCCTTGATTTCATTGGGCGCACAGGCTATCCCCTGACCCTCAAAATCAACCTTCTTTGATAAGGAAGAACTCATGGCTTCACGTACAGGCAAAACCCGCATGGCTCGCAAGGTTCGTCAGGCACGCAAGGGCAAGGCCCGCAAGCGCGCGCAGCAGAACAAGGGCACGACTCCCAAGTTCCCGATCCACATCTGATTTTGGGCTAACGGGAGTTTTCATGGCTCACCACACGCTTTTCACTTCTGAGTCGGTGACCGAAGGTCATCCGGACAAGATCGCAGACCAGATCTCGGATGCGGTTCTGGACGCACTGCTTGAGCAGGATCCACGCTCACGTGTGGCCTGCGAGACGCTCGTCACGACAGGACTGATCGTGATCGCAGGTGAGGTGACCACGAACGCCCGCATCGACTACCAGCAAGTCGCTCGCGAGACCGTCAAGAAGATCGGCTACGACCACTCCGACAAGGGCTTTGATTACAAGACCTGCGGCGTGGTGGTGACCCTCGATCGCCAGTCTCCGGACATCTCGCAAGGCGTGACTGTGGGTCAGGGCCTCCACAACCAGAAGGAACAGGGCGCCGGCGACCAGGGAATCATGTTCGGCTATGCGGTCAACGAATCCGACCAGTTCATGCCGCACACGATCGACCTTTCGCACAAGCTTGCCCACCGCCTTTCGCAGGTGCGCAAGGATGGAACGCTGCCTTGGCTGCGTCCCGACGGCAAGACTCAGGTCACGATGGAGTACGTGGATGGCAGGCCCACTCGCGTGGATGCCGTCGTCGTGAGCTCGCAGCATGACGAGCCCGTCAGCCACAAGCAGATCCAGGAGGCCATCATCGAGGAAGTCGTTCGCAAGACGATTCCCGCAAGCCTCATGGACTCCAAGACCAAGTTCTACATCAATCCAACCGGCCGATTTGTCGTTGGCGGCCCCATGGGTGATTGCGGTCTCACGGGGCGCAAGATCATCGTCGATACCTATGGCGGTGCGGCCCCTCACGGCGGTGGCGCCTTCTCGGGCAAGGATCCCTCCAAGGTCGATCGCTCGGCCTGCTACATGGGTCGCTACGTTGCCAAGAACATCGTGGCAGCAGGTCTTGCCGAGCACTGCCTCGTGCAGCTCGCCTACGCGATCGGCATGGCAGAGCCCGTGTCAGTGCACGTCAATGCCTTTGGCACCGAAAAGGCTCCGATCTCGAAGATCGAAGCGGCCGTGCGCGAGACGTTCCACCTGCGTCCGTCAGGGATCATTGAGTCGCTCCAGCTCCTGCGTCCGATCTATTCCAAGACGGCGGCCTACGGGCACTTTGGCCGTGCGGATGCGGACTTCAGCTGGGAAAAGCTTGACCAAGTCTCGGCGCTGCGTAGCCTGCTCTAAAGGCAGGACTTAAATGCGCTGGCTCTTCAATCTGGTGATCTATTACCCCATCTGGTCGGTGCCGCTTGGCTTTGGTGCCTTTCAGGTGGCGTTCTACATGAGCCGGCGCAGGTCCGCCTCCCGCTACTTCTGGGGAGCTCTGGGTTCACTGCTGCTCGGCACGGCGGTGCTCTGGGTATTTCTCCGAGGGGATCTGCACGGGGCTGAGTGGCTGGAAAAGGTCCTCGGCTTCCGGCAGGTGCAGTGGGACTAATTCGAGACATTTGACCCGGGGGACCCATGCAAATGAAGCAGGCTCAATGGATTTTGGCTTCGATCATGTTCGTAGTGGGGGCTTTTGACTGCGCTTCCGCAGTGGGAGCTGAGACTCGTCCAACCTATCCTACCGTGATCGGTATCGAGGCACTGGGCAGGGCCGCAAGCTACAGCTTCTTTGTCGATCGGATGCTCGATGAGAATTTTGCTGCCGGCGTCGGTTACGGCGGTGGCCCGGTGCCGATGATCCCGGTCTACGGGAACTACTACCTGGGCCAGGCGCAGGGTGCCCTTTACCTGACGGCGGCTGCTTCACTGGTTCTCAATTTGGATGATGTCCGGGGAAAAGAAACCTCGGCAGGCGGTTGGGTGATCAGCGACAACGTCATCCCGATCTTTGGCTTGGGCTACGAAAACCGGAGCGACCAAGGGTACCTGTTTCGAGCCACGGGCTATGGCGCCTATGTCGGCTCCGAGCTCAAGCCTTGGGTTGGGGTGAGCCTGGGTTATGGCTTCTAGACTTTTGTTCGCACTCGCGTTGAGTGGAGTGCTGGCCGGTGCGCCGCGGGCGGCCCATGCGCTTTTTGATGAGGCGGCCTTTTACGCGCCGACTCCCATGTTGGATGCGGGATTTCGTTTCCAGACGGTGGACCGCGGCACTCGCCCGGATCGGTACTTTGGAGGCGTGCAGATGCTTTTGCTCAAGTCTCGGCGTGGGGACTCGGAAGCATTCTGGTCTTTTCTGAATCCGGGACTTCAAGTTCAGGATGACGGCAAACTGCTCTTTTCGGTTTCACCCGTGAGCATGGTCGGCGACTCGGGGTTGGGGGCAAGCCTTCACGTGTTTCCGTTTGGCTCCGGTCAGGCGGGGGGCGTCTTTGGCTTTTCGCTGGGGTACCATTGGTTTTAAGGCGGGCGCTTCTGCTGTGTTGTCTCCTGCTTGCAGCAGGCACCGAAGCCCTGGCCTCGGGCTTTTGGAAGATCCAGCTGGTGCGTTCCAACCCGCCCCGGATTCAGACTCTGGTCTTCAACCTGCGTGAGGTTGAGATCGATGAGCTCGAGATCGGCAAGCAGGTCGTGCCCATGGCAAGGATTCCCGGACAGTTCCGGAGCCTCGGTGCTTCGCTCCTTTTTGACAATGTTCCTCTTGTGACCTCCGAACGAAGGTCAGATGACTTCGTGCTCATTCTGCCACTGACTGGGCGGTCCACTCCCGTAGAGCTTTCTGCCATTTCGAAGGACGGAAAGCTCGAGCAGGAAA
>CAIOHW010000224.1 GCA_903858195.1 Oligoflexia bacterium
ATAGTGCCATGGGATGAGTTGAGCCCAATGGACCATCCAAGGATTCTTGTTCTGAGCTTCTCAGAGACCCGGGTCGACCCGAGGGTCATCAGGCAGATTGAATCCCTGAAGGGCGATTTTTCGGTTCGAGCCGCCGGCTTCGGGGCCTTTGAGTCCAGAGGTGTTGAGTATTTTCAACTTCCGCGAGCTGCCCGGACACTTTTTAGCAAGATCTTCAATGGTTTGAAGCTGCTGGTGGGCCGATATGAAGCCTTCTACTGGTCCCATCCTCAGGTCAAAGCAGCCCGGGCGCTGTTGGATGCCGTGGAGTTTGAACTGGTGTTGGCCAATGAGCTGACGGCACTGCCGCTGGCGCTTGAACTCGCCCGGCGCAGGGGCGCCAAGGTGCTGTTCGATGCCCACGAATACTACCCCGGTCACATGCCGGAGAGCCTCTACTTTCGGCTGCTCGGTGCAAGGTACTCAGGACACCTGACCCGGACCTATGTTCCGCAGGCGGATCTTCGAATGACGGTGAGTCGCGGCATCGCTGAACTTTATCGGGGCTTCTGCGGTTCGGAGTTCTTCCTTTTCCTTAATTCGCCATTCTACGAGCAGAGATCGCCTTCCGAATGTGAGGAAGGGCGGATCCGGATGGTTCACTCAGGCGGGTTCAGCCTGGGGCGAAGCCCCGAGGTCATGGTTGAACTCATGCATCACCTGGATTCGCGCTTCACGCTCGATTTCATGTTTGTGAATCGGGACTCGGATGCGTTTCGGGAGTTTAGGAGCAAGCACGAGTCGGCCCGCATCCGTTTCGTCGATCCGGTTCCCCTTCTAGAGGTGCCCGCCAGGCTCAGCCAGTACGATATTGGCCTGTACCTGCTGCCTGTGAAGAGCCCGAACCAGAGATTCGCCCTTCCGAACAAGATCTTTGAGTATGTCCAGGCCCGCCTCGCAATCGCAGTCTGGCCCAGCGAAGAAATGGCGCGATTCGTGCGTGAGCACGATATCGGTTGGGTCTCAAGGGAGGCCACCGTGCAGTCCATGGCCGAGGCACTGAATGCCTTGTCCGTTTCGGAGCTGCGATCCCGAAAGGCAAATCTAGAGGCTGCAGCCCGGGCCACCTCCTGCGAGGAGAGTGCAACGGCATTGAAGGGCGCAGTGAACGGCCTGCTTCAGGCTCCGTTGGCGGGGAGTTTGCCATGCTAAAAGGCGGTTTTTCGAAGCTGTCCGCACTCAGGCGATTCGTCGGACCTCGCGTCTGGCGTCATTTCGTCGCATCGATGCTGCTTGGCCTGTTGACGTTCGGGGTGGAGACCTCGGCCGTCTTTGTGCTGCAGGCCTTTCTGGCGGCGCTGGGCCTGACCGAAGGTGCTCTGGGCATGGTCGGAGGCTTTGTGCCCGAGTCAGGCCTCACGGCGCTCCTGATGCTCGTGGCCTTCGGGATTCTCAGGGCTCTGGTGTTTTACGCCGGTTCGATGAATGGGGGACTGGTCACACAGACCTTCATTCGGGAGATCCGAGGCCGCCTGTTTTCAAAAGCTCTTCGGCATGCCGGCAGCTTGTCGCTTTCCGAGACCCTCGCCTGTTTCGGCGATCGGCTGATCGAGTCTGGCCAGGTTCTGATGTTTGCAGCGCGCGTGGTGACCTCCGCCATCTCCTCGTTCTTGATCTTCCTGCTCCTGGGCAGGGTCAGTCTGTTTCTTCTGCTGTGCGCCCTGGGTTTGTTGCTGCTGCTTTTTCTTCCGCTCGGTCGGCTGGGCCGTCACTCGAAGGATGCGGGCAAGGCGTGGACCAGTTCAGTCCATCAGGCCACTGCCGCCCTGTTGGTGGGTGTGAAGAACCATTTTCTTCTCAAGATCTACGGGCAGACGGAAGGCCGAATCCAAGCGGGCAGGGATCTGATCGAAGGTGCGTTTGGAAGCTACCGAAAATACCTTTCCAACAGTTCACTTCAGCGCGCCTATCCCATGTTCGCTGGAACCGTGGTGGTTGGCGCCGTGACGTTTCTCAACCAGCGTTCGCCGGGAGTCCCCGGGGTCAGGCTCATCGGGTTCCTCTACTTGTTCCTGCGCTTTGCGCAGAGCATGGGCGAGATCCTGAACTGTGCTTCTGCCATCCGTTTCGGAATGCCGAGCCTTCGGGCCCTCCGGGCCTGGGAGGAGTCCCTGGGTGAGGTGAGCGGCCCACACAGGCCGCCTTTGCCGGGTGGTCAATCCGTTTCTGCAACGACGGCAGGATCCGGACCCGTAGCGATCTCGGCCGGAAGGGTTTGCTTCCGGTATCCGGAGGCAACCGACTTCCTTCTGGAGGGGCTCTCATTTGAGGTCAGGCCTGGAGAGATGCTGCTGGTGCAGGGCCCATCAGGGGCGGGAAAGAGCACGCTGCTTGCCCTGATCCTGGGGCTGATGCCGCCCACTTCGGGGTCGCTTCAAATCAACGGGAGGCCCGCTTCGGAGGTGGGTCCGCTTCTGTTTGATTCGGTCGCCTATGTGGGGCCGGAGCCTTATCTGGTGGAAGGCTCGGTTCGAGAGAACCTTCTGTTTGGTCATCCGGCGATGGGTTCCACGGTACCCGAAGCCGAGCTCTATGCTGCCCTTGAACAGGCTCGACTCGCTTCGCTCGTGCGGGGGTTTCCTCGAGGACTGGATCAGAAGCTCGATGACTTTGCCAAGATCTCCACCGGCCAGAAGCAGCGGCTTGCGTTGGCCCGTGCTTTTCTGCGCAAGCCCCGCCTATTGATCCTGGATGAGGCCACGGCGAACCTGGACCCTGAGACCGAGACCCTGCTGGTTTCAGAGATCGCTGCACTGAAGGGGGCTGCGACCATTGTGGTGATCAGCCACAGGGACGTGTTTTCGCACCTCAGTGATGTATCAGTGGTTCTCCGAGCCGAGGCTTGTCCGACATGATCTCGATGTTCGCTGGTGTGACCCTGCAGCTCGCGTCTTATCTGGGGGCTGGTTTTGTGACCCTGATGCTCTTAGCGGGCTGGTGCGGCCTCTCAAAGTCCAAGGGCGTGTCGGTCTCCAGTATTCTGCTCCTTTCGATGGGTGTGGGGCCCCTTCTACTGGCGTGGACACTTGAAGGAGTCTTGCTGTTCGCTCCGGGTCTGGGCAGGGCGGGGACAATCGCCTCTGTATGGACGGTGTTTGCAGGGATTGGATGGCTGCTTCGAGGATACTCGCTCGAGGCCTTTGCGATCCTGCGCGCGAACACAAGGGCAATGCTTGGCTTTGTGTCCTGGTCGGCGCGGGAAAAGTGCCTGTGGGTTGTCTGTGGAATTCTCTTCGTTTCGGTTGCCTATGTCGCAGTGGTTTGGCCGTTAATGGCGAACGATCCGATGGAGTATGCAGCTGCAGCCAAGATCCTCGCCGTAGGGCATCGGATGGCAGATTATCCCTTCCTGGACTCCCGGTTTTCAGGAGGCTACTTCGGGCCGTGGAGCCACCCGCCAGGCTATGTGCTTCAGATGGTCTGGGCAAACCTGCTCTCGTTCGGCGATGCTGCCGACGCCCAGCTCAAGTGGATCGCTCTTTACTACGCTTTTCTCCTGCTTTGCCTCGTGCATGTGACAGTGGCCCTGCGTGACAGGCGTGCCGCTCTGCTGGCAACGCTTTTGCTGATCGGGATGCCAGGTTTTTTTATTCACATCGCAATCGGCCACATCGACGCCGTGCGGATCTTCATGTTCACGGGAGCTCTATTGCATCTTCCGGCATGGGTTCGTGCCGGTGGAGTCAGGGGCCAGTTTGCATGTGGTGTGATTCTAGGTGCTGCACTTTACACCCATTCGATTTCAATTCTTCTCTTCCCCATCCTGGGTCCGATAGTCGTCTATGATTGCTACTCTGAGTGGCGAGCCGCGAAGAGTACGCGGCGGGTCGCACTAGTCCTGGGGAGATGGGCCTGGGTGTTTCTTGTGGCTTTGCTTCCGGTCCTTCGGCAGTACCGGATCAACCTGGCCGCTTTTGGCTCGCTGGTCGCTGATACCGGAGCCGTGCCTGCCTATTCGCTCCCGCACCTTCGGTACGATGAATATTTCTCGGTCACCCGAGGGCTTTGGTCGAGTGCCCTGGTCTGGACCCGGGGTTTTTTCTCGGGCTTCACGTACACAGACTTTTTCGGTGTGTCGTACTGGTGTGCCACGCTCGGCTTGATGTTCTCGATAGTCCAATGGGGGGCTAACCGGGAGCCATGGCC
>CAIOHW010000225.1 GCA_903858195.1 Oligoflexia bacterium
CATCACACCTCAACTACACCCCCAACCAAACAGAGTGTTGAGGATGTAATCGACGGGCGCCGCCCAAGTCAACACATTAGATCGAAGTTTCCGGCAGGCGCTTTCCCAAGCGCTTGCGAAGCGCCTTGAGGTCGATCTCGGAGGGTCCGGGGTAGAGGTAGCCCTGTGCGCAGGCTCCCGGCACGGCCTGCCAGATCTCGTCCTGATGGCTCATGAATAGGATCAGCTTTTCTCCACTCCGAAAGGGGGGAGGAGGGGCCTTGCAGGCCCCATCCCAGCTGAAGTGGACTTGGATCTTCCGGGGGAACGCCTTTGAGCCGGTTCCTGAGGGGGTTCTCAGCCATTCCCGGACCCGAAATCCGAGGCTTGCCCGGCCGGCCTGCTGCGCCACCGGCTCAGGGTCGAGCTTCGAGGTGGTTTCACCCAGTGCGATGGCGCTAGCCTGGATCAGGGCCGTCTCGATGGGGTCGCCGCAGGGCTTGCACAGCACCACATCGGGCCTTGCCGCCTGGGCCTGCGTGCCCGGGGTGGGCAAGGGCGAGGTCGTGCAGCCCAGAGCCATGCTGCCAAGTAGAAGCCCGAGGAGGAGCTTCATCGCGAGGTCCTGCTCTTCTTGCCTTCCATCCGACCCACGAGGCCCCGGTCCGGGGTGATGTCCGAGAAGGCCAGAAGCCTAGCCTCCCAGCGTGCCTGTTCGCGGGTCTGTTTCTTGCCCTTTTCATGGTCCATTCCGAGCAGGTGCAAAAGACCGTGGGCAAGCAGCACCTGAAGCTCGACTTCGGCCGAGTGTCCGAGCTCCCTGGCCTGCCGTTTAAGGATTGGAAGCGCAATCACGAGCTCACCCAGGTGCCCAAGGCTCAAGAAGGGCTCGGGCGAGCCGAAGCTCAGCACATCCGTGGGCTGGTCTTTCTTGCGGTAGCGGGCATTGAGCTTTCGGATCTCGGCAGATCCCACGACCCTGACTCCGGCCTGCCATTCTACTTTTCGTGGGCCAAGCTTTCGGAGGGCCGGAAAATGAAGCGCGCAATCGATCAGGTCTTCAAGCCTGAGCTTCGCCTTTCGGTTCCAAGACGTGAGCTCTGAAGAGGATTTGGTTGCCCGGGATTTTGTTGCCATAGTTTAGTTTCCTTCCTGTCTCGAGAGCGATGCATCGAGCAGGCTGGGTGTGATCCGGGCCTCGAGTGTTGCCAGATCCCCGTCATTTTGGATCAGAAGCGTTGCAGCCTTCTCGCGCTGTGAGTCGGTGGCCTGCGCCTGAATCATCGAGAGAGCAAGCTCGCGCGCGACGTTGTCGCGCGCCATGAGGCGTGTGATGCGGTCTTCGAGGGGGGCTTCTACGACGATCAGGCCATCGAGCTCCCCGTAGCGCCCCGTCTCGACGAGCAGAGCCGCCTCATAAATGGCGTAGCGGGCTCCGGCTTCGGCAAACTGGTCGATGCGCCGGCGGCTTTCTTCGGCAATCAGCGGATGCAGGATCGCCTCAAGCTCATGGCGTGCCACAGCGTTTGAAAAGATTTTGCGGCGAAGCTCCGCACGGTCGAGCGTTCCAAAGCGAGCTTCGATCTGGGAGGCGGCCCTCCCTCCGGGCTTGGAGAGGTCACGGGCGATTTGATCTGCATCAATTACCGGGATTCCGGCCTTCTCGCGAAAGATGCGCGAGACCGTCGATTTTCCGGAGGCGATGCCTCCCGTAAGGCCGATCACCGGAATTCGAAAGCGCGAGCTCATGCGGGAGAGCCCCGTTTCTTGGCTTCATCCCAATAGCGGTCCATTTCCTCGAGCGTTGACTCTTCAGGCTTTTTTCCCTGTTCGCGAAGGCGGGACTCGACATGGCGAAATCGCGACTCAAAGCGCGACAGCGTGCCGCGAAGCGCCTCTTCGGGATCGAGCTTGAGCAGGAAGGCAACATTGCAAACGCTAAAGAGCAGGTCACCCAGTTCGGCCTGGGCTTTTTGCCTCGGTTCTGGCCCGTCCGCCTTTTTGAGCTCGCGGACCTCGGTTTCGAACTCCGTGAGCTCTTCGCGCAGTTTCTCAAGCGGTCCATTTAAATCCGGCCACTGAAAGCCCACGCGCGTGACCTTGTCGATCAGACGGGTGGTGCGCTGGAGCGCGGGCAGGCTCTTGGGGAGTCCGTCGAGGACCGACGCCTGCGCCGCTTTGGCCGCCTTCTCAGCTGCCTTGATTTTTTCCCAGTTCCGGAGCACGCCGTCGACATCGAGGCCCTCGAGCTCGGAAGCGTTCTCACCAAAGACATGCGGATGGCGGTGGATGAGCTTGGCGTTCAGCGCACGCGCCACCGAGGCAAAGTCGAGCGCTCCTGTTTCGGAGGCAAGTTCCGAGTGGATGAGCACCTGCATGAGCAGGTCGCCGAGTTCCTCTTGGAAGGAGTGTGCGAGCTCGGGTTCTTTTTTGAGGCGCTCGGGCGAGTCGATGCGGTCGAGCACATCGAGCACCTCATAGGCCTCTTCGATCACATAGGGCCTCAGGCTCTGGTGGGTCTGCTTCATGTCCCAGGGGCATCCGCCGGGTGCCCGGAGGCGGTGCACGGTCTGGACAACGCTTTGGACGGCTTCTGCAAGGCCTTGGAAGTCTTGGCTTTTCATGATTTTGAACCTTGGGCCAGACCCTAACAGGAATTTTGCCGCGTTGCAAAAAGGGCATGATTCCCCTAAAACTTTCGCATGCTTGCACCCCATGAGATTCGCGCCAGGCTTGGCGCCATGAAAGAGAAACTCGATTTCCTACGGGGGTCGCTTTGACCTGCCGGTCAAACAGCGCCGAATCGCCGAACTCGACGATCTCTCCCAGCAGCCCGAATTCTGGAACGACAACCGCAAAGCCCGCCAGCTGACGACCGAAAAGGCGCGGCTTGAGCGTGAGGTCAATCAGTTCGAGTCGCTGGATCGCGGCTACTCGGACGCCGTGACGCTCTTTGAGCTGGCGCAGGAAGCTGCCGACGATGCTTCGCTTGCCGAAGCAGGTGAGATGATCGGGACACTGGCTTCGCAGTTTGAGCAGGCCGAGTTCAGCAAGATGCTCTCTGAAGAGCAGGATCCGCTGAACGCCATTTTGACGATCAACGCCGGAGCAGGCGGCACCGAGTCGCAGGACTGGGCACAAATGCTCTTTCGCATGTACCAGCGCTGGGCCGAGAAAAACGGCTTCAAGTTCAACGTGCTCGATGTGCTTCCTGGCGAAGAGGCGGGCTTGAAGAACGTCACCGCCCAGATCGTGGGCGAATATGCTTACGGTAGGCTCAAGTCCGAAGCCGGCGTGCATCGGCTCGTTCGCATCTCGCCCTTTGACTCGAACGCACGGCGGCACACTTCTTTTACCTCGGTGTTTGTGAGCCCCGAGATCGACGACAACTTCGAAGTCGTGATCAACCCGGCCGACCTTCGCGTGGACGTGTACCGCGCAGGCGGAAAGGGCGGCCAGGGCGTCAATACGACCGACTCTGCCGTGCGACTGACCCACTTGCCCACGGGCATTGTGGTGGCCTGCCAGCAGGAACGTTCGCAGATCAAGAACAAGGACCTCGCGATGAAGGTGCTTCGCTCGCGCATTTATGAGCGTCACCTCGAGGAAGAGCGAAAGAAGCAGGCCGCCGTCGAAGACGCCAAGAAGGATATCGCCTGGGGGAGCCAGATCCGTTCCTACGTCCTGCACCCTTACAAGATGGTGAAAGACCACCGCACAGGACATGTCGTGAACCAGGCCGACCCCGTGCTCGATGGCGAGTTGGACGGCTTCATCAAGGCCTTCCTCACCTGCCGCATCACGGGCGATTGGGCCCGCGGGGGTGGGGATGACGTCTAAGGTGTCCGCCACCTTTTACTTAAGCGCCGCGTTAGGCGGAACCGCCGGAATGGTGGGTGCCGTGGCCATTTCGGGGCTCTCGGCTTTCGCCATGCGCAGGCTCGGAGTCGAGATGCAGTGGCTTCAGGTCGCAGCGAGTGGGGCTGCGGGTGGAGTCGTTGGAAATCTGCTGCTCAGGGTCCTGATGCAGGTCATCGCGAAGGTCGGCTGGGCCAGCAGGCCTCTCGATCGTTTCGTGGCCTATCTGCTCTGTGGCTTTGGCAGCTCGCTTGTCCTGGGTGGGGCGCTGCTTTACGTGCTTTTTCAGGGGAGGCAAGGGGCGATCGGGCCGTCCCTTTTTGTGGTGATTGGCTGGATGGTGGGACTGCTGGCCGCAAGCCTTCCACTTGCGATCCGCGAGCTCGGGAGCTCCTGAGTGACGGAGGAAGGGTTCAAGCCCACCCCCCGCTACCGACTGATCGATCCAGACGGCTCGCTGCGAGTCATCCGAAAAGGCGGGCGCTCAAGCTCCACTCGCGATCTCTACCATTCGCTCCTGCGCCTGAGCTGGCCCCGCTTTATGGCGGCACTTGCCGGCTTCTATCTCATGATCAACCTTGCCTTTGCAGCGGGGTACCTGCTCTGCGGTCCTGGCGCTCTCGAAGGGGCGTCCGGTGAAGGGGGATGGTCCGCCTTTATGGACGCGTTTTTTTTCAGCGTCCAGACCTTCGCCACAATCGGCTATGGGCGAATGTCACCGGTGGGAGTGGCGGCCAATCTTCTGGTCACTCTGGAAGCCCTCGTGGGCCTGCTTGGGGTGGCCCTCTCGACAGGACTTTTTTTTGCGAGGTTCTCGCGCCCCACGGCGCGTGTACGATTCAGTAACCGGGCGCTGATCACTCGGCATGACGGAGTGCGTTCGCTCGTGTTCAGGGTTGCCAATGAGCGGCTCAACCAGGTGTTCGAAGCCCGCGTCCGGGTCACACTGATCAAGGACGAAATCTCGCAGGAAGGCGAGCATTACCGCAATCTCTACGACCTCACGCTTGAGCGTGAGGTATCGCCCATCTTCGCTCTGAGTCTCGTGGTCGTGCATCCCATCACCCCTGAGAGTCCACTGCATGGAATGACCGAGGAGCAGCTGCGCGCTGTCCATGCCGAATTGCTTGTGTCGATCACGGGGACCGATGAAACGTTCTCGCAGGAGATTCACGCGAGGCGCTCTTATACCAGCGACGAGATCGCCTGGGACCGCTTGTTTGCCGACATGTTGAGTCGCACAGACGACGGGTACGTGGTGGTTGACCTTTCCAAGATGGACGAGCTTCTTTAGCTCAGGCGCCAGCACTCCCCGCGAGAGTAGAGAAGCACCCGGCCGTAAAAGCCGAGACGATCGCCTTCGACCACGAGGCCACCTCCGTCTCGCACCGAGAAGACGGGCTTGCCGATTTTTGATGAGTAGGCCAGCAGTTCTCGGCGACGTCGCGCATCGGCTGTGTCATGCGGAGAAAACTCGAATCCCACGAGCCCCAAGGCCCGCAGATCGGTGAGCCCTGGGTCGTTTGAGTCGGCATCGTACCGGGGGATGCCCGCAAGTCCGATCGAAGGGGTCATGAGGATCGCACCTGCGCTCAGGCCCGCAAGCACGCCCCCACGTAGGGCAAAGCGCCGCAGTTGGGGCAGCAGCCCCGAGTGGCGCAGTTTTTCGAGAAACACATAAGTATTTCCACCCGCCAAATAGATGACGTCACAGGACAGGAGCATCTTGAGTTCGTCGCGCGAGGGCTTGTGATCGGGTTCGAGCATGAAGAACCGCTCGATGCCGGCGGCGCGATAGCGGCGCATGGCGCGGGCAAAAAACCGTGAAGATCCATCGGCTTCGAATGGGATGTAGGCCAGCTTGAGCGGCCCCCGTTCGACAGACCGGGGAGATTGCCGCAGGCGCTGCTGCCAGGCGAGCCGCACGACTTCGAGATGCAGGCGGTGATTGGATTTTGACTGTCCGCCCGAGTAAAGGACGAGGTTAAGGGCCGCACGCGGTGCCATGGTGGGGCCCACTCTCCCCACTTGGCGCAGCAAATCAAGAAAATCTTCAAGCCTTCCGATCCGTTGGCATATGGGGTCCGTCCCACTACGCAGGGCAAGCTCCCTGGCCGACTCGTTTGCGAGGCTCGATGGCAGCCATCGCTTCAAGCAGGCCAATCCCGGAGCCTATGTTGAGTACTCGGCGCGCAGGCGCCCGGGCGGGCGTGTGTTTTATTTCAACTTCAATCTGGCGCGCGAGATGGGACTCATTCCCGATTCGCATCGCAATGCCCTGACTGATGAGCTCTGTGAAGCGATCCTCGAGACTTTCAGCCTGGTGATCATCAACGAGTGGGATCTCGAAAATGGAATCCGGTTTCGGCATCGGGACATCAAGCCCGGCAAATACATGGCCACGCGTTACCTGCAGCTGCAGCATCCATCCAGGGTCGGCAAGACTTCGGGCGACGGGCGTGGCATCTGGAACGGGGAGATCACCCATCGCGGAACCACCTGGGATGTCATGAGTTCGGGCACCGGAGCCACGTGCCTGAGCCCTGCCACGGCGATCGAGGGGCGGTACTTCAAGTCGGGCGATCCGAAAGTCTGCTACGGAAACGGCTATAACTCGATTGACGACGGGCTCTCGGCGGCACTCATGAGCGAGATCTTTCATCTGGAGGGGATATCGACCGAGCGTACGCTCGCGCTGATCGTCTTTCCGGGTGGGTCTTCGATCAATGTAAGGGCGGGGAGAAACCTGCTTCGCCCCTCACACCTTTTTGGACATCTCAAGCAGGGCAATCTCGAAGGTCTCAAGAACGCCATGTTCTACTGCATGGAGCGCGAGCGGATGAACGGAGATCTCGAGATCGCACGCGACTGGGATCGACGCCCTGTGGGACAGTTTCACGATTCGATCAGGTCGTTCTGCAGCCGTGTGGCCGGCGACTTTGCACGATCGGCAGCCCGCTATGAATCGGACTATGTGTTTTGCTGGATGGACTGGGACGGTGACAACATCCTGGTTGATGGCGGGATCATCGACTACGGTTCGATCCGGCGCTTCGGTGGCTACCACGCCGGATACCGATATGACGATGGGGATCGCTATTCCACCCGGCTGGGCGAGCAGAGGGGCCGGGCGCGCTACATCGTGCAGACATTTGCACAGATCCAGGATTTCATCCTCTCGGGTCGAAAGCGACCGATCGCCGATTTTCAGCAGCACGCACTCGTAAAGCTCTTCGATCACTGCTTCGAGGCCGAATCCAAGAAAAGGCTGCTCTGGAAGGCAGGGCTTTCCCAGCAACAGATCGAGCGTTGGATGTCGGCACCGGGCCACCGGGCCCGGCCGCTCACGCGCTTTCTTCGTGCCTACCAGCGGCTCGAGAGGCTTCAGTGCGGGCGAGGCACGCGCCGCGTGCCGGATGGGGAAACCACGGATGCAGTGTTCGTGATGTCCCGGTTCCTGCGCGAATACCCGGCTCTCTGGGAGAAATCCGGGGCACGCCTGGGGGCATCCCACCTTGCCGAGCTCTGCCGTTCTAAATTTGCGAGTCGCCGGGACCTCGCGGTCGACTCGGCTCCGGCTGTCTGCTGGGATTCCCTCGAAGAGGCGTACCAGGCCATGGCCCTCGAGACGGCCTCGGTTGCAGGAGCTCCCGTGCAGAAGCTGGTGCGTGAGTGGCGCATGCGGGCCTCAGCCCGTCTGCCTGATCCTCCGGTGACAGGGGATGGAATCCTTGGGGTGATGGAGGTGTTGCTCAAGCTTCCGCGCTCGGAGGCCCAGGCCGAGATCGAGCGTTTACTCTCGCGTTTCGGGTCTGCCAGGGGTCCGAAACGGCCCGAACCGTCGCCCGTGGTGGAAAAAGCCATTCGGCAACTCGTTGAGTACCGGGAGGGCATCTGATGAGTCGCTCGGGTCGTGCACTCATTGCCACGCTGATGGTGCTTGCAGGGTGTCTTGCGGGAGCTGGCGAGGCCGAGGCGGGCTCGCTCAAGGCCGTGGTGAGTGCGGCTGAAGCACCCTTCTTTGAGCAGCCTGATGATGGCTCACGGGTCAAGATGGTGCTTAAGGCAGGCGAGCCGATTGCCCTCAATGAGGCGACTCGGAAGGGTTTCTACTACGGCAGAACCCGCGCCGGGGAGCTGGGCTGGGTTCGCATGCTGGATGTCAGGATCATTGGGAGGTTTGACCCGAGCCAGGCCGCTGGGGCTCCTGCGCAGCAGGCCGCAGTCCAAGCGGGAGATCGAGATCCCTCCAAGAAGAAGCGACCCTGGCGACTGATCGGGGGCTATGGAATGAACGGCTTTGCACACTCCGACATCGTGGCCCAGTCCGAACCGGGCATCCTCGAGTCGGGTGGCGGCACGGTTGGCCTCGAGATCGATTACTGGCTTCGGCCCGAGTGGGCATTCGGGCTCAAGGTCAATTATCTGTTCCAAAATCTGGCGCTGATTCTTCTCGACCCGCTCGGAACGAGTGAGGTGAACGGGACCTTTCAGACCAGTGCCTTTGAAAGCGTGGTCGGGGCCCGCTACCGTTTTCCGCTCTCCGAGATGGTGCGCCTGGAGCTCGGTCTTTTTGGCGGGATGGGCTTTCTTGCCAAAGTCAGGGCCGAGGAAGAGACCGGCGGATTTACAGAAGTCAGGGGCACGGGATACGTGCTCCACGTGGACGCAGGAATCGAGATCGAACTCTCCAGGAGGCACTCGCTCTTCGGACAGATGGGTTATCACGCATTCAAGGGCTCGCAGATCATTCCTACTTTTGGTCAGACCAATTTCAGCGAGGACAGTGCACTCTTCACCGATCCGGCTGCCATCGATCTGACAGGACTTGCCGTCATGCTGGGTGTGGCGATCCGTTTACCGTGGTAAGGGTGGACGCGTGAGTACTGCGCGTTCGGCCTTCGAAATTCGCGATTTTCGCCGACTCGTTTCGGCTCGCCTCCTCTTCTCAGTTGCAGTGCAGATGCAGGCAGTGATCATGGGATGGGAGATCTACTCCATCCACAAGGACCCGCTTTATCTCGGGCTCATTGGGCTGGTCGAAGCCATTCCTTCGATCGGCCTGGCCCTGTTTGCGGGCTATCTCGTCGATCGCAGTAATCCTGTTCGCGTGTACCAGTGGGTACTGGTCGTGAGCCTGTGCTCGGCGCTCATGCTCGTGGGTTCGACCTACGGAGGCTTTGGCTCCGAGTCGCGCTCGCTCATCATTTACGCAGCCGCGTTTGTGACTGGGCTTGCCCGGGGATTTGCGTCGCCTGCTGTCTACTCGATCACGCCGCAGGTGGTTCCTCGAGAGGCGCTGGCCATCTCAAGCGCGTGGCTCACTTCCGCCTTCCATGTGGCAGCCATGGCAGGCCCAGCAGTGGGGGGCCTATTGTATGGCTGGACCGGATCGCGCGGTGCATTCTGGCTGCAGGCTGTGCTGCTCTTTGTATCGCTTGGAGTTTTTTCGACCATCCGGCTCAAACCCAAGGTGGTGCGCCGGGCGCGCGGCGAACCATTCATGGAGAACCTGCTCCTGGGAATGAAGTTCGTTTTTCGACATGAGCTCCTGCTTTCGGCGCTGGCCCTCGATATGTTTGCCGTGCTCTTCGGGGGTGCAACAGCATTGCTGCCGATCTTTGCTGGCGAAATCCTCGCGGTGGGCCCGCAAGGCCTGGGCCTGCTTCGTGCTGCGCCCGCAGTGGGGGCGCTTTTCATGAGCGTCCTGCTCATCAGGAGGCCCATTCGCCACGACGCGGGCCGAATTCTGCTCGCCTGTGTGGCAGGTTTCGGCTTTTGCATCATCGGGTTTGGGCTATCGCGCATGTTCTGGCTTTCAGGCCTGATGCTCCTTGCCAGCGGAGCGCTTGACTGCGTGAGCATGGTCATTCGGGCGACGATCGTGACCCTGAATAGCCCCGAAGAGATGCGGGGGCGCATCGCCTCGGTCAATTCGATCTTCATTGGGTCATCCAATGAACTCGGTGCGCTTGAGTCGGGTCTGGCAGCAAGACTCATGGGTACTGTGCCTTCGGTCGTCTTTGGGGGGCTGATGACCCTGCTCGTGGTGGGGGCTACTGCACGCTGGTCGCCCAAGCTCAGGCGGCTCAGGCTCTAGACCCGGAGATTAGTTAAAAATCTTGAAGACGGGCCCGCCCGCACTGCCATCCATCTCGGGTAGCAGCTTGATCTTTTTGGAGCTAAACGTGTCATCGTAGCGGAAGGTGATCGTTCCCTTGGGGCCCGTGATGATCTCGGTGATGATCACGCCCTCAAAAGCGCCGCCTTCATAGAGGATGTTCACCTCGGCCGCGTTCCAAACCATTCTTGAGTAGCTGACCGGAGAGCTTGCGCTGACCTGGAC
>CAIOHW010000226.1 GCA_903858195.1 Oligoflexia bacterium
CGTATCGGGGTGCCGATTTGGAAACCAAGTGGTCAAGGCCACTGACCCCACCAAAAAGAGCGGGTTCTACAAGTCAGAGCCGGCCTCGATGACCCTCTGCGTGTTCCTCGAAGGACGTGCTGCACAGTGCGTTCCTGCGCCGCTTTCACTCATTCCGGACTCGATCACCGAAGTGATGACCAACCCCGTTTATGTGGCAGCCAACAGCACCCAGGCCAAGGCCTACCTCCTTCCCAACAGCCTGGATGCGAGCGCGGTGTTCGAAATGTCCATGGACGCATCCGGACAGCTGACAGGCACGCCGTACGCCGATGAGCCGCAGAGCTTCTGGATCGATCCCGCCTGCCTGAGCCAGGTGCAGATCCAAAAAGAGGGACTGATCCGGGAGGCTGATGGGTCCACACCCACCGCCATCGGAGACTTCAAGATCTCAGGGAGCGTCGACTTCTCCGTCGGAGTGCTGACCGCGCTCGGGGGCCAGTGCAGCTCCACCCTGCAGCTGATGCAGGGCTGCTACGCCGATGCTGAACTCTGCCCGGGTGCAACGCTTCAGGAGAGACAGGCCGAGCAGCAGTCCATTCAGGAATTCTTTTCGCCCTACGTCTCGAATGGCGCGCTTGCGACCGACGACCTGCCGCTCCTGCAGGGAATGGGTTGGGAAGTCTCCTACCAATAGCGCAAGGCCCGTGATAAAAACGGGGCCATGCGCGTCTGCAATCAGATTGTTCTGGCCTCCATGAATCCACACAAGTTCCTCGAGTTCCGTTCGCTGCTCGCACAGCATCCGGAATTTGAGCTCCTTTCGATCGAGGGGCTGATCCGCAATGCGGACAAGCTCGATCTGGTGGAGACCCACGACAACTACCTCGACAACGCCACGGCCAAGGCGAGGCTTGCCAACCGCGGCTGCCACTACCCCTGCCTCGGTGATGACTCAGGCCTCGAGGTCGAAGCCCTCGGCGGACGCCCCGGCGTCAAGACCCGGCGCTACGCCACCGCCAAGCCCGGCCAGTCGCAAGACCAGGCCAATATCGAGAAACTCCTCTCCGAGCTTCAGGGCAAGTCTGCCGCCGAACGCCAGGCCCGCTTTGTCGCCACCCTCTCGCTCGTGATCGAGGGCGTGTCGATCTCGGCCACAGGCGTGCTCGAAGGCACGATCGCCGATAGCCCACGCGGTACGCATGGGTTTGGCTATGATCCGATTTTCATCCCGAAGGGTTCGAGCCTCACGCTGGCAGAGATGTCCACCCAGGATAAGAACGGGATCAGCCATCGCGCCCGAGCCCTCGGTGAACTGCTCATGATCGCCAAGGCCAAGGGCATCCAGTTCTCGAAGCCCTGATCCCGAGAACTACAGGGTCGCTCTGGGACCCCAGAAACGCGTGTAATAGATCCACTTCAGGTACTCGATCAGGGTCACCCGTGCACCGTGCAGGCTGGTGAGCCACTCGCCGGGCTCAAAGGGATCCTGGTAGACCGACAGGGTCTCCACTTCGACAGGGACCAACTGAACGCCTTCGGCCAGGCGCATGGCATTGCGCCTCCGGGCCTCATCGGCAAGCACTTGGGCAAAGATCAGCCGCGCGCGCTTCATGTGGTAGCTCGAGGTGACGAGGAGTACCCGGTTCCATCCTCGCTCGCGTGCATACCGAGCCAGCCAAAGGGCGTTTTCTTCGGTATTTGAGCTCTCGTTCTCCACGACCACCTGTTCGGGCTGGATGACTTCGGTCACCCCGGGCCTGAGCTGCCCTCGGACCAGGGCAAAGGTGGTCTGCCGCCCCACCCCCGAAAAGTAGAGCACCGGGGGTGCCGCGGGTCTTGCGATCTCCCGGTAGCGGTTCCAGAGGTCCCCTGCCACTGCGATGCGCCCCCTGCCCCCGGCCAGCACCACGATCGCATCCACTGCCGGAAGCCGCACCCCATCGACCGTATCTTGGTAGGAATAAATGCTTCCGGCTGACGAGAGGCCGAAAATCAAGGCCCCCAGCAGCAGGACGGCCCCCAGCCCCCCTCCCCACCACAGGCTCCTCTTTCTACGGATCCGCTCCCTGACCTGCACTTTCCCCTCCCAAGGGCCTTGCAAAACCCGGCCGGCTCCTCTAGGTTGTCGACTCTTAAAAGCTTTAAGGCAGTTTTTCAGATTCAAGGGGATTTTGTCATGGCTAACTTTTGTGATTTTTGCGCCAAGGGTCCTGTGACCGGCAATTTGGTCTCTCACTCCAACATCAAGACCCGCACTCGCTGGCTTCCCAACCTCCAGCGTATGAAGGCCGTGATCAACGGCACAACCAAGACTGTACGCGCCTGCACCCGCTGCATCCGCTCGGGCAAGGTCACACGCCCGATCAAGCGCAACTGGAAGCCCGAGTCGGCAAACGCCTAAGTTCAGGCTGCTTCCGATTCGCTTTCAAATGACTAGAATTGAAAAGGCCGATCCCCGCGAGGGGACCGGCCTTTTGATCTTGAGATCATGACTGGCGCTCAACCTTTGAAGACGATCGCTTCGATCTCCACGAGCACATCCTTGGGAAGGCGCGAGACCTCGACGGTCGAACGGGCCGGCGGAACGCCGTTGAAGTACTTGCCGTAAATCTCGTTCACCTTCGGAAAGTCGCCCATCGACTTGAGAAAGATCGTCGTCTTAACGACCTGCTCGAGGGTAGCGCCAGAAGCGGCGACTACGGCCTTGAGATTTTCGAGCACCTGTCTGGCCTGCCCTTCAAGATCGGTGGCGCGAAGGTCCCCGGTCTTGGGGTCGAGTGCGATCTGGCCAGAGCAGAACACCCACGGGCCGGCCGAGATCGCCTGGCTGTAGGGACCGATGGGCTTGGGTGCGAGATCCGTCAACACTGCCTTTTTTTCCACGAGAGTCTCCTGTTCTCAGACCGACGGCGCGGCCTGCCTGCGTTGATGGATATCCATGGCCGCGATCGCAGCCATGTTCACCACGTCGTTGATGTCACTGTTCTGCTGCAGAACGAAAACCGGCTTGTTCATTCCGACCAGGATCGGACCCACTGCCTCGGCCTCCGCCATCTTCTGCATGAGCTTGTAGGCAATGTTGCCCGACTGCAGATCCGGAAAGATCAGCACGTTGGCGTTGCCCGGCACCGAGTTAAAGGGAAAGCTCTCCTTCGACACATCAGGGGTGAGCGCCGTATCGGCCTGCATCTCGCCGTCGACCGTGAGCGAAGGCACGCGATCCTTGATGATCTCAACCGCCCTGCGCACCTTGTTGGCATAGGGGTGGTTGTTTGACCCAAAGTTCGAGAATGACAGGAGCGCCACCCTTGGATCCTGCTGCAGGAACTGCTGGGCGAGCTGCGCAGTCTGGATCGCGATGTCGGCAAGTTCCTCGGCCGAAGGCTCGATGTTCACCGTGGTGTCGGCAAAGAAAAGCACCCGCCGCTTGAAGACCATGACGTAGATTCCCGCGAGCCTCGATCCGGGCTTGGCCCCGATCACCTGGAGTGCGGGTTTCAGCGTCTCGGGATAGCTCTGGTTGATGCCGTTCAGGAGGCCGTCAGCCTGACCCTGCTCGACCATCATGGCACCAAAGAAATTGACCTGCTTCATGAGCGCACGCGCCACAGGCAGGGTGACTCCCTTTCGCTGGCGCTGTTCGAAGTACTTCTTGGCGTAGCCCTCGCGCAGATCCGAAGTCGAGGGACGGATGATCTTCACGCCCTTGAGCTCAGCCTCGAGGCCAAGCTCCTTGATCTTGGTTGCGATGATCTGGTCATTTCCAAGCAGGATCGGCTCGCAGATGCCCTCGTCACGCATGGTGACTGCAGCCTTGAGGATCTTGTCGCTCTCGCCCTCGGGAAGCACGATGCGGGCAAGTCCTGCGTCGACGCTGTCACTTTTCACGCGGCGCTTGATGCCACGCATGACCGTATACGAGTGCCCAAGCTGCATCTCGAGCTTGTCCTTGTAGGAGGCAATATCGATTTTTTTGCGGGCCACTCCCGATTTCATCGAAGCTTCGGCCACGGCAGACGCCACCCAGATCAGCGCGCGCCGATCAAAGGGCTTGGGGATCAGGTACTCGCGACCGAACTTGAACTTCTGGCCGCCATAAGCGCGCGACACGGCCTCTGGCACATCTTCGCGGGCAAGCTGCGCAAGGGCCCGAACTGCCGCCATCTTCATGTCCTCGTTGATGGCAGTAGCCATCGTGTCGAGCGCGCCACGAAAGATGAACGGAAACCCAAGCACGTTATTGACCTGGTTGGGATAGTCCGAGCGGCCCGTGGCCATGATGGCATCCGGGCGGACCTTGAGCACGTCTTCAGGAAGGACTTCTGGATCGGGATTGGCCATCGCAAACACGATGGGATCCTTGGCCATCTTCTTCACATCATTGACCGAGATGCCGTCCTTGACCGACACACCGACAAACGCGTCGGCACCTTCCATCGCCTCTGCGATCGTGCGCTTTGAGGTCTCGATGGCGTAGCGTTCCTTGTAGGGGTTCATCCCCTCCTTGCGTCCCTTGTAGATGACTCCCTTGGAGTCGCACATGATGACGTTTTCGCGCTTCACTCCGAGGTTCAGGTACAGGTTCGCGCAGGCAATGGCGGCTGCACCGCCGCCGCAGAACACGACTCGTACCTTCGAGATATCTTTTCCGACGATCTCGAGCGCATTCAAAAAGGCCGCGCCACTGATCACGGCAGTACCGTGCTGGTCGTCATGGAAGACCGGGATTTTGAGGCGCTTCTTGAGCTCCTCTTCGATGTAAAAACACTCGGGGGCCTTGATGTCTTCGAGGTTGATGCCGCCAAAGGTGGGCTCGAGCATCTCGCAGGCGCGAATCACGTCATCCGGGTTCTTGGCGTTCAGTTCGATGTCAAAGACATCAATATCGGCAAACTTCTTGAAGAGCACTCCCTTGCCCTCCATGACGGGCTTCGAGGCTGAAGCTCCGATATCACCGAGGCCCAGCACCGCAGTGCCGTTGGAGACCACGGCGACCAGGTTTCCCTTGGCAGTATACTCGTAAACGAGCTCTTCTTTTTCGGCGATCATGCGGCAGGGCTCGGCCACCCCCGGGGAGTAGGCCAGCGAAAGGTCCGACTGGGTCGCCACGGGCTTCGTGGGCACGACCTCGATCTTTCCTTTGCGACCGCGCGAATGGTATTCCAGGGCCTGATCGTAAAGCGACATTCGAAAGACTCCTTCGGGTTTACGGACGACACAAGGTACACCCATGCCGGAGGGCGGGAAAACCAAAAAAAAGGTGGCTCTCCCTGCAAGCCGTGGCAATCTTTAGATAATGAAGATTTTCCCGATCATTCGAGTTGCACAAAGGCGGGGCAAAAGGCACCTGCGGTCGATCGGCCTCGCTCTGGCGGCGCTGGCCTCCGGATCCGCTCAGGCCGACCAGCAGATGCTGCCGTGGCGACTCCACCATCAGGACGGAGGGATCTGGAAGATCTCAGCCGAAGGCCTCACCTTTGGAACGAACTCCAACTACGGGCCTACCGGAAAAAAGGAGTCCGTCTCCGGCCTGGATGGCCTCCGCCGCACCGAAGGCGCCGCCACCCTCGAGATTGCCGTTCATCCGCGCCTCACCCTCTTTGGCCGCGGAACCTGGAATCTCACGGATATCCGCAGCAGCACGATCGATGCGAGCCAGTATGGACTTGCCGACCAAAGTCTTGGACTGGCCCTCCGGCTGATCGACAGCCGGGTTGCCCTCGACTTCCAGGTCCAGACCGACCTGCCCGCCTACAACAACACCGATGCGCAGGCACAAGGCCTTCCGTTCCTGGGCGACTCAACGACCAATGTTCATATCGGAGGCTTCGCCACCGTGCCCTTCGGTCAACAATGGCAACTCAGGGCCGGCGCGGGCTACACGACCCGGATGGCCGACTTCTCCAGCTCGGTTCCTTGGAGCCTGGAGCTCGTGAAGGATCCTGCCTTCGAACAGAGCGGAGCGTCGGGAACGGTGATCCGGACGCTGTTCTGGGGTTTTTCCTCCCTGAACACCGATCCCAACGGCTCGAGCGCCGCAACTGCCAGGCAGGCGGGAGCAGCGGGCAGCTTTTTGGTCAATGCGGTCAATCCATCGCTCGCGGTCAGTCGTGTTGAGTCGGGATATCGCTGGGGCTCTGATGCAGGGAGCTCAAATGTCGCGGTGCTGGCCGGCTACTCCTACACGCTCTGGGGCCAGGCTGCCGCTCGCGGCAACACCTGGCATCTCTTTTTTGAGTGGAGCTTGGACCGGCGCAGAACCCCCTCTCAAGCGTCGCTCCCGACCCATCCCTCCAAGAGCTTCCTGACCTACTCTGGAAAGGGAAGGATTGTGGCCGTCTCCAGCACTCGCACGCTCATCATCGATCAGGGCAGCCACCAGGGACTGGCGATGGGCGACCGCATGGACATCTTCACGGTGAACGCAGACGGCACTCTCGGGCAGCCGGTCGCACGCGCCGAGGTCAGCCGGCTCGACTGGGAGCAGGCCCAGCTTACGATCCTCCAAATCTTCAAGGAGACGGCCATCAAGGAAGGCTTTGCCGTCCAGAAGCTCGTCCAACCCTAGCAGTTCGAAATCATAGGAAACGAAATCATGAAAACCCCCCAGCCATTCCGCACCCTTTTCGCTGCAGCAGCCCTCCTTTTGATTGGAGCGCCCGCAAATGCGGCGAAG
>CAIOHW010000227.1 GCA_903858195.1 Oligoflexia bacterium
AAGGTCTCGGCATCGACCCGGGCGCGAAGCCCGAGCTTGGCCATGGCGTCTTGAATGCAATTCACCGGAAGCCTGCGACCCAGCACGCGGCGGGCCTGGGCCTCGCGAGCAAGAATCGCAGAAGGCTCGCTGCGAGCAGGATCTGAAAGGGGCTCGCTCAGATCACCCTGCTCCCAGTACTGGCGACCGATGTTGAGCCAGGCGTTGGGCAGATAGATGAGCGAATGCGATTGAAGCCCCGTGCGGGCATCGACGGCCTGCGACTCGTACGCGGCACCGGCTTCGGCAACGCTATCCCAGCTGATGACATTGTAACGGGGATCTCCCACCTTCACTCCGTCCGGGAGGATGCCGGCAAAGCGCACCATGTCGGTGCCCCAGAGCTTCTGCGAGTAGCGGTTCCAGGCTTCGACGCCCGTACGGATGTCGGCGAGGTACTGGCTCGGAATGTTCGGTGTCACGAACCAGGTGATCGGCTCGGGAGCATACTCCGGATGATAGGGAAAGCGGCTGGCAACCTGCGTGCGAACCCTTCCCTCCGAGGGCATGTCGAGGAACACGCTCGCGTTTGAAAGGAAGCGGTAGCGATCGGCAAGCGGTTCGCGCTCGGGGTCGTTCAACAGGAGGGTTTCGGGCTCGCCCGTGCCGGCTGGCACCAGGGTTTCGCGCGGAAACAGGCTTTCCATGAATTCGACCACATTGCCGGCGCTGTCCTCGAGGCTCGTCTCGAACATGAGGTAGTTGCCCTTGGTCTCGTACTGCACGGAACGCACCCAGCTCGTGCGCATGGAAGCCGGGGCGCCGTCCTCTTCGGCCGAGCCCAGCATCGAGAGCAGCACGGGCGAACCCCGCTCGATCTCGATCGAGATGGTCTTTGCAGTCTGTCGCAGCACCCTGAACTCGTGGATCAGGCGCTCGGGGTGGTTGATGTCGGACTCGAAGTAGGCGCGCTGGTCGGCAATGAGCTGGAGCCTCGCTTCGCCACCGGCGTTCATGATCCTGAAGCGTGCATCGAAGTGACCGATCGCCAGCACCTGGAGGATGAGCGAGTATTCGACATCGCCCATCGACGAGTATTGGAGGTCGGCTCCATAGAGAAACTCACGGTCGAGGATCTCGGACTTCTTGAAGGTGACTTCGGTCGTGACAGCACCCATCCGCGGAGCAGGCTTCGTGCTCATCTGCTCGACCATCGGAGGCTGTTTGCGAAGCCCCGACGAATTCGTGCAGCCTGCAACCATGCCTGCAAAAAGGCCTGCGACCAGAATCACCCCACCACCGAAAACCTGACTCAAACGCATGGCGCGGTGGTTAACCCGACTTTGACCAAGAGGCAAACTCAGGTATTCTCCTCATGTGAATTTTTTTGGCAAAGGGCGCGGCTCCTTCGGTGCGCCGGTTTGGATGGCATCCTTCTGGCTCGCTCCGCTCTGGGCAACCCCAGTCCTTGCCCTAGCGATGGCCCAAACCCGACCCGAGATAATGACGCAGAGCGCAACGCCTCGAGGCTGGGTTCTGGTCGCGCACGGCATGAACCTCAAGCCCTCGCGCATGCAGCCTCTGGCCGACGCCGTCTGCAATGCAGAGTCAGGACTGGCCTGCCGAATCCTCACGCTCGAAGGGCATGAAGAGGGCATCCCCTCGCGCATGAGGCAGGTTACGGCAGCTTCATGGAAGGCAACGATGCTGGAGGAGATCCGCTGGATCCGCCAACAGGCCGGAAAAAAGCCCGTCTTCTTCCTGGGCTTTTCGCTGGGTTCACTCATGGGCGCCTGGGCGATGCAGCAGTTCGAAGAGAACCCCTTTGAAAGGGCTGTGCTCCTGGCACCGCCCATCGAGACGCACGCCTACGCACGGCTAGCCGCCCTGATTCCAGGCCCCTCGCACTGGACCCTCCCCAGCCGAAACCATCCCGAGTACCGCGCCAACAGCGGAACGTCGCTTGGCGCCTACCGCGCGCTCTTTGCGATCCAAGACGAACTGCGAAATGCCGAGCCCCGGGGGCGCCAAGATGATGTGCTCGTACTGGTCAATCCCGATGACGAGCTCGTGAGCGCCCGAAAGCTCCGTCGCCGCGCAGAAAAGTCGGGATGGAGCCGCTGGCAGATCGAAGACGTCCTGACGCTTCGCCCATCGCTCAGTCCCGTCTATCAGCACCTGTTCATTGACGAGCCCTCGATGGGAAGCGAGGCGTGGGAGCACCTCGTCTCGCGCATCCGCAGCCAGATTCACGAGTGAGCCAAGCCGTAAACCGCCAAACTCCGTAATCGGAGTACCCGAGTCCCGATTGGCAGTGAAAATAGGGCCTGCGTTTCTTGCATTCATCCAGAGCGAACCGGACACTAGAATCATGCACAAACTGATTGCCGCCCTCACCCTCACGTTCACCCTTGCGACTTCGACGACCGCGCTTGCGGCATCCGCCCAGCCCGCCAAGCCTGACGATGGCGCGTGGCGCGCCAAGATGCAGGCTCTTTACTCGTCGCTGCAGGAACTGCTCGCGATCACGGTCGACCCGGTCAAGTTCAATGACCCCTCGCAGGCTCGTGCGATCGAGACCCATGCTCGCGGGCTCGTGCAGGCGGCTCACGCCATGGCGGCGACTCCTTCTGCCAGCCCGGACCTCGATCCGAGCATCCGACTCTTTTCCGGAATCCTCGAAGAGCAGAGCGCACAGGCCCTGCAGGCCTACAAGCTCGGAAGCCGCGAGTACGCGCGCACCCTCTTCAACTCGACCGCATCGCAATGCATCGCCTGCCACTCGCGCACGGACGCTGGCGTCAGGATGGACTGGAAGCTGGAGTCCGGACCTGCCTCCCGGCTTCCGCTTCAGTACCAGGCGCAGATCCTCGCTGCAGGCCGTGCCTACGACCCGGCACTCGAAAAGCTCACGACCGTACTGACGGATCCCGCCACTGCTCCCGCATTTGCCAAGGAAAAGCCGTTTGAGTGGAATCAGGCCCTTCGCACCGCACTGATCCTTGCCGTGCGCGCCGAGCGCAATCCTTCGCGCGCCGCCTCGATTCTTGAGAGCGCGATGAAGACCGAGGGCGTGCCCCAGTTCGTGAAATGGGATTCAAGGGACTGGCTCCGCACGCTGCGCGCCTGGGAGCAGGAGATCAAGTCGGGCCAGGACCCGGCGTCATCCAAGAGCCTCAAGACCGAGAGCGGCTACCATCGCGAGGCACTTCGTCTGATCTCGGTGGCACAGAAGGCGCAGCGTTTTCCGATGGATCGCTCGGCCGACATGCTCTACCTGCGTGCTTCGGCCGTGCTGCACGAACAGCTGGGCCGTTTCCCGCAGGGCCCCAAAAGTGCCGAAGCCTTTTTTCTGCTCGGGGTCTGCTACGAAATCCTGCGCGACTTCGATCTCTGGACACTCGGCGACACCTACTTTGAGGCCTGCATCCATCGCTCGCCGCACACGCCACTCTCGGAGTCCTGCTACCGCAAACTCGAAGAGAGCATCCTGGCAGGCTACACGGGCTCGGCTGGAACGCGTGTGCCGGTCGAGATCGAGGGCAAGCTGCAGCGCCTGCGACTCGAAGCGCAGTCTTCGACTGCAATGCCCGATAAAGTGCGTTGACTTGGCCACCGGGGTACGGCACCTCAAGAGGCATGAACTTTTCGCAGCGTTTTGATCGCAGACCGTCGGCAACCGTCATGAACCTGATCTCGCGCGTCGCAGCAGCAGCGCTTTTCGTGCTGGCCGGAACGGCTCACTCAGCCCACGAAGAGGACCCGCTTGCCACAACCACTCGGGCCGTATTCCGAATCCTTTTCGTTCCCACGGCTTCCGTACTGAGCACGGGCTTCACCTCTGTGACGACCACTGCCGCAGCTGAAGAGCAGAAGGCTCTCGCGCTCGCAGCCCTCGAAGACGCAGCCCACTTTGTCGACTCGGGCCAGCTTCGAGGCGTGCTCCCCATGGTGATGGAGCGGCTGAGGGGGCTTGATTTGGGCGAGCTCAAGTCCGTGACGGCTTCGGCATCCGATGCAGAACTCGTGGACGCGGTCATTGCGTCGGCCGAGCAGGCGCTCGAACAGGTCGAAGCTTATTCTCGCGCTGCTGCCGAAGCGGCGCGCCGCCCAGGAGCGGAGCGATGAGCTACGCCAAGCGCTCTGGCCGGGGTCAGGTGGGATTTCGGGGTATCAAGGTGGCCCTCACGGCCGCATTGCTGTCAGTGCATTCGGCTTCAGCCGGGATCCGCGCCGTCGAAGATTCCATCAGCACCGGGACGACCGTTGCGATCGGGGTCACGCTCCTGCTGGGAGAGATGACTATCGACGGGCTGATCATCGGCTCACAGGCCGCCTCCCATTCAGTGGGTGGCTCAACCGGGGGCTCGAACCGCCAGCCCGGCCGTTCTCCTGCCGAAAAGCGTATCCTTGCTGTTGCAGCCATCGAAGACGCTGCCCGATATTTTGCCACCGGAGAGCTCGGGGGCGTACTCCCGGCCGCGCTTGCCCGCCTGCGTGAGCTCAGCCCCGAAGCAGCCACCCAGGACGATGCCGAGCTGGTGGATGCGCTGGTGACGGCCGCCGAGTCGTTGCTGTCAGTGCCCTGAAGGGCTTTGCCCCCCCGAATTCAGGCCTTAGAGCGACAACCTGGGAATCAAGAAGCCTAACTTCTTGGAATTCCGAGCACCAGCCAGAGGCCCAGACGGGATGCACCCCAACAAAGTAGTTGACCTTGCGGGTTGGTTGGAGGAAGTCCCTATCACAGAGCTTTTGAACCGTTTCCGAAACCGCTCAATGAACAGGAGAATCGCCATGAACGTGATGAAGACCCTCCCCGTCGCCCTGACTCTCACTCTGACGCTCACCCTGGCGACCCGGCTCACGGGCATCTCGGCCCATGCCGCAGACCCGGTGGCCAGCACGTCGAACCTGACTCTCTCGATTCTATTCTACCCCACTGGAACGCTCGTGGGCGTGAGCTCAAGCCTCGCCGCCACCTCGAATCCGGATGCCGAAAAGCAGGCTCTTGCGGTTGAAGCCCTCGAAGACTCGGCCCACTACTATGGCTCAGGCGAGATCGCCGGCGTGCTTCCTTCGGTGTTGCGCCGTCTGCGCGTGGCAAGCCCCGAGCTTTCGCGCCTCAATGACGCCATGCTGATCGACGCAGTGGTCGAAGCCGCCGAAAAGGTGCTCGACTCCGCACAACAGCAGGCGGCCGCCGCCAAGGCGACTCAGTAAGCC
The DNA here is from genome assembly GCA_903858195.1 of Oligoflexia bacterium. Classification (GTDB taxonomy): domain Bacteria; phylum Bdellovibrionota; class UBA1018; order UBA1018; family UBA1018; genus CAIOHW01. The sequence goes on from CAIOHW010000227.1 coordinate 5,203, forward strand.
CTAGCCCGCTTCTTCATCTTCAAGATGCCTGAGGCGGTGATGACCGCCGCAAAGCAGTCGCAGGTTGGCAAGCTCGTGTCCGCCGCCGCGACTTCGCGGCCGGATGTGGTCCATTTCAAGGTAGTGCGTGCCCTCGCAGCGTCGGTCCGAGCGGGGATCCCGGTACGTGCACCTTCCCTCATCGCGCATCCAGACGAGGCGCCGAATGGCCTGAGGGATTGCGTGAGGGATTGCCTGAGGAACCATCTGACGAATCCCGGGAGTCGAGTCGGCGTCCTGCACTTCATGCGCATGAAGTGAGGGTCGACGCGCCGGTGGTTGAGCCAGGCCCTTCTCCCTCCTTGTCCGCTCCACGGCAAGTTTGAGCGCCGCACGCAGGGCCTCTGCATTGCGCCCCTCCGGATTGGAGTGCGAAGTGAGCGCCTTCCATTCCTCGAGCAGCTCGACCGTCGCCGAATCGAGTGTGACGGTGAGTTCCACCTGATCAGGGCCCTTCACTCGCAGGCGTTCGTACTGCGAGCCTTCGAGACCGAGTTCCTTCAAGATGATCTTCTGCGACTCACGCGTCGACTGGCCCTCGAGCTTTTCGAGGATCTCGAGCTTTTGGGCGGGCGCAACCCGATGCGAGAGCACCTGCCTGCTGTAGCTCTGGACATTGGAAAGCTGCGAGAGCGTGAGCGTGCCCCGCGAAATCTTTTGCGAGACCTCCTCACGGCTTCGTTCCGGAATCTCCCGCAAGAGGCGCATCGCCTGAATCCTGAGATGCGCGCTGCCCGCGCAGTAGCCGAGCTCGCGGACACAGAAATCAAACAGGCTCGGATGACCGAGCTTGAGAAAGAGCCTTCGCCGTTCGACCTCGAGCAGGTGTTCGAGCACCACCTGAGTTGCCTCGCGCTCGCGCTGGGCTGCGTGCTGGGTCGAAGCGACCAGCGTGTCATCTGGAAGCCCTGCGAGCGGAAAGCCTGACTCTGGGCCCTTGGCATATTGGAACGGATTGTTCGACATCGGACACTTCTCCTTTATGTGCGTCCCAAGAAGCCGCACGAGAGAAGAACGAAAGGAGGTCCCTTCTGAGCCAGGCCCGCAGGCGCGTCAACCCCAAAGATCGCTCCGGACTGTCCGAAATCACGACGCGTCAAACCTGCCGAGTTGAAAAATAAGATGCGGTAAACTTACGGTTTGACTTACGGTCAACTTACGGGTCATATTCAAGTCATGATGGCCCTCCGGAAGATCATCCTCACACCCAAACAAAAGCTCTTTCTGGAGTTCCTGCAGCATTTCGAAGCGCGCAACGGTTACGCGCCCTCCCAGCAGGAGATCGCCACCCACTTCGGCTTTAAATCTCTGGGGACCGTCCAGGACTACCTCAAGCGCCTCGAAGAACTCGGGGCATTGAAGAAGACCTGGAATGCCCGGCGCAGTACGGAGCTCATGCCCAAGGCGGCAGCACAGATTTCTGCCACCGCCACAACCACGAACCCGCATGACCTCCCGTACGAAGTCCAAGAACCCGGCTCTCGGGCACGGTCCCCACTCCCGAATCCCCCCATCGCGCTGCCTCGCAGTTTTTCGGTCCCACTTCTGGGACGCGTTGCCGCAGGCCGACCGATCGAGGCCGCCACGCAGGCAGGCCGCGAACTTGAGATTCCACCCACCCTCATCCCCACGCGTTTTCACAAAGACGCCTACGCGCTCGAGGTCCGTGGCGATTCCATGATCGAGGACGGCATTTTTGACGGTGACTTCGTCATCATCAAAAAACAGGCTCATGCCGAAAACGGGCAGACCGTCGTGGGACTCCTCAATGGCTCGGAAGCGACGATCAAGCGCTACCAGCGCCGCGGCTCGCGCATCGAGCTCCACGCGGCCAACGAAAAGTACAAACCCATTGTCGTTGCCAACGGAGATGCCGGAGCCCACGCCTTCCGAATCGAAGGCGTCCTCCTTGCCCTTTTCAGGAAGTACTGAGCTTTGAACAGGAGGTTCATGCCATGCTCACCCGACTCAACATTGCCCCGGTGCTCACAGCAGATCACCTCAGACAGACGGACCGACTCGCCCGACTTCGCGAGACCCCGGGCATCCTCAAGACCCCCCCTGCGAGTCCGCACATCGAACATGATGGCATCTTCGTCCCACGCGGCGCGATCACCGAGATCAGCGGCCCCCCGGGCAGTGGCAAGACGGAGTGGACACTCAGATTCATATCGTCGTGCTTTTCAAATCTTTGCAGTTCCGCAAAAGACTCCGGCCAACACTCAAACCAAGACGAGCGTATCGGAATGGTCGGATCTGGAGGGGTGGTCCAGAATAGGACAACGAGAGTTGCCACAAGGGTGGCATGGATTGAGGACGCGTTTACGGCAAATCCTAGGGGTTTTGCCGAGCACGGCGCCGATCTCAGTCAGTTTCTTTTTGTCGAGGGCGGTAAGGACGCCCTCTGGGCCACCCACCAGGTACTTCGCAGCCAGCTTTTTGGTGCGGTCGTGCTCTGGGTGCGTGAGTCGGTACTGAGTGCTACCAAACCCTCGGTCGAACTTCGCAAGCTCCAGCTCAGCGCCGAGCAGGCGGGGGCTCCCCTTCTCCTCCTTTGTTCGCAACCACGCCCCACTGGGGTGAACTGGCCGGTGAGTCTCCAAATGAACATGGATCCTCGGACGCGCAGACCGCGCATCCTCCAACAAAGCCCGCGTTCTGAAGAGGTTGGTCATGAGCGCAGAAGACCGTTGCAGACATTCCGTACTCGCCTGCATTCTGCCTGATCGACTTGGGCCAGAACAGGCTGAGGTCTTCCTGCGCTTCAGTCCGCGCATCGCACTGCGCAGGCGTACGCCGTGGGCAGTCTTCCTTGACCTACGGGGCATCCGCTCACCTCACCTGCCGCTGAAGATCCGAGCCGCGCTGGAAAGGCTGGGCATCGAGGGCAAACTCGGGATCGGGCTCGGCCCCAGTCCGGGCGATGCACTGCTGGGGGCGCTTGCGCCAAGCCCGGAAATGAGGCTCGACGCGCGCACCATCGACCTCCTGCTCGACCCTTTTGGAATGGAGCCCGCAAGCCGAGAACTCGTCGCATGGAGCGCGCTTCTGGAGCAGCTCGGCATCCGCACTTCAAGCGAGCTCGCACGCCTGCCACTTACGGCACTGGGCTCGCGCTTCGGGCGCAGAGGCGTTGAGCTTGCCCGCAGGCTCGAGGCCGAACGCGAGGAGGCCCTGCCCGATCTCTGGCCCGTATTCACTCCGCCGCAGAGGGTTCACGAGGAGATCCGCTTTGACCCCGACCAGGAGGCTCCGACGGCGTACGAGCCCCTGCTCTTTTTGGCCCGGCCGCTGTTGGATCGCCTGTGCCTCAGACTCAGGGCGCGCTCACTCAGGCTTCAGTCGCTGGTGCTCTCGCTTGAAATCCGCAACCGCATGCACCCCACCACGCTCACGCTCTCTCAGCCACAGGGTTCGCTCGTGGGCATGCTCCCCCTCTTCCAAGAGCACCTACAGCGCCGAATCGCCGAAGGCGCGGGCCTGGGCACGTCCGGCAACGCATACGACACCGACTTCGCCGCCGACGGTACCCACGGAGTTTCCTGCATCAGGATCGAGGTCCTTGAGACCGCTCCCGGGCTATCGGGCCAACGCGATCTCTTTGACCGCATCGACGAGCTCTCCGAGAGCTGGGACTCGCTCATCGGAAGACTGCAGCAGCGACTGGGACCGGAGGCCTCATTCTTCGCCCTTCCCACCCGCCAGCACCTGCCCGAGAAAGGCTGGAAGCCCGCCAAGCCCGAGCAGCTGCCCCCCGTACGGGTAGCGACGGCAGGGCCACCGGGAACTCTCGCGCGAGCGGCACTGCTTGCGCCGGCCCCCAGCCGGCTTCTCAAGCGCACGGTCCCGCTTCGGATCGACGGCTCCCATCTGGAATGGCCAAAAAAACGCCTGCGGATCCTCGAAGTCGAGGGCCCGGAGCGCATCACGCCTCCGGTCCAGACGGCCGAGGCTGCGGCGCAAGAAAGGCTCTACTACCGCATCCGCTGCCACGAGGGCCCCATGCTCTGGGCCTACACTCACGACGAGGGCCCTTTTGAGTCCCTGCAGGGCGTCCTGCTTCACGGGTATTTTGATTAAAGGAGCCACCTCTGCTACCACTAAAGCATCATGCGAGGCACATTCTTCCAGGCACCGATCGAGATCCGCATCGAGATCCAGGGCGAGAAGTGGAAACAGGGCGACACCGTTTCCGGCACCGTCACGTTCAAGAACCGCGGCAATGCTCCTGCAAAGGCTGCCGAGGCCACGATTTCGCTGGCCCGCGGCACGCTCAAGAAGGTCCAGAAAAAAGACCCCGATGGTCTCGACATCGTCGAGACCCACGCCCTCGAGGCTGCAGGCCTGGCCACCTCGGTCGCCCCGGGCGAAGAGCACACCCATCCGTTCAGCTTCAAGCTGGGCGCCAATGCCTATGTCACCGACACGGTCACGAGCCTCTTTGTGATTGTCGGCAAAGTTGCCGCCGGCCAGACGAGCTGGCCCGTGCTGCAGCTCAACGTCGCGCCTTCGGACATCATCGCCGAGTTCGTCAAGACGCTCACGATCGAGCACCACTTTGCGTTCAAGGACTACAAAGCCACGAAAAACGGCGTGCAGGCCAAGCTCGATGCTCCCGACGGCCAGTCATGGGCCTCGCTCGACGGGCTCGACATGAACTTCTGGTTCGAAGGCCCCGCCCAGAACGAAGACCTGCAGGTCGACTACGGCTTTGTGGTCAAGAAGGTGAAGCCCAACGTGGCCTCGGTCACCTACCTCAAGGAAAAGCGCCCCTTCAGCCAGGTCTTCAGCCGCCAGCAGTACCTCACGCCCAGCGGCCGCGTGAACTTCGACGAGATCCGAAGGGGTATCGTCGCCGCCCTCGAGCAGCTCTCAAAAAATCCGCTCTAGCGCGTCTCCCACAGGTGGCTCATGCGTGAGCCGGGCTACGCCGAGCTCACCTGCCGCACGCACTATTCTTTTTTGCGCGGAGCGGCCTCGCCCGAAGCACTCGTTCAGCGCGCTTCCCAGCTTGGGCTCTCAGCCCTTGCGATCACGGATCGAAACGGCGTGTACGGTTTTCCCAAGGCCTATCTCGCCTGGAAGAACCTCGCCACCGAGGCGCGCGCGCGCCTCAAGCTCATTGTCGGCGCCGAGCTGACACTGGGGCCGGCTCCGAGCGCCAGCGTGGCCATAAGCTCGGCCGAAAGCGCGCCCGCACCTCCCGGCAAACCGCCCCACCTCGACTCCGACTCGGTCGTGGTCCTCGCACGCACGCGCAGTGCCTATGGGCTTCTGTGCCGCATGATCACGGCAGCCCACGCAGGCAAAGAAAAAGGCCATGCGCATCTTACGCGAGACGAACTCCTCGAATGGCTCTCCCACCCTCGGGCAGCCGAGCTCGAAGTACTGCTTCCGCCGCCGCTGGTGACCCGAGCAAACAGCACGGCCGGCGTACCCGGCGACGCAGGCGCATATGACGATGCCACCCCCTGGCTCCAGTGGGTAGAAAAGCTCATCGCGACAAGCCTTGCCCCCGTTCATATTCCGCTCTTTCAGTTTCGAGACCGGCTCGATGCCCAGAGGCTTGCCACCGCCAGATGCATTGCAGAAGTGCTGGGTGCCGATCGCATCATCGCAGCAAACGACGTCCATCTGGCCGAAGCCTCGCAAAAATCGCTCCACGACATCGTCACTTCGATTCGCGAGGGCACCACCACCGAAGAAGCCGGAGACCTGCTGTTTCAAAACTCCGAGTGCAGACTCAAATCAGCGCAAGAGATGCTGGCGCTTGCGCCTAAAAAATCACCCGATCGCGAGCTTTGGTGTGAAGCCCTCGAGAGGGCCCGAGCCCTTGCCGAACGTTTCAGCTTTGACCCTTCCGAGCTTCGCTACCGCTACCCGTCGGAATGGATTCCAAGCCACCACACTTCGCAAAGCTACCTCGAAGAGCTCACCTGGAAGGGGGCGGCCATTCGGTATGGGGCCGAGCCTCCTCCTGCTGTGCTCAAGCAGCTCAAGCATGAGCTCTCGCTCATCCATGAACTCGGCTTTTCGGACTACTTTCTGACAATCTGGGAGATCGTCGAGTTTGCCCGATCGCGTGACATCCTCTGCCAGGGACGCGGATCGGCGGCAAACTCCGCGGTGTGCTTTTGCCTCGGCATCACTGCGATCGATCCGGTGCGCATGAACCTTCTTTTTGAGCGCTTCATCTCGGCCGAGCGAGGCGAGCCCCCCGATATCGATGTGGATTTCGAGCACGAGCGCCGCGAAGAGGTCATCCAGCACGTCTACGAGCGCTACGGTCGCGATCGGGCGGGAATGGTCGCAGCCCTCATCACTTATCGGTCACGGTCGGCCTACCGCGAGGTGTCCAAGGCGCTCGGCGTGCCTCAAGAAGAAGCGCGCGAGCACCCCGGCGTTCAGCAGTACGCCGATGAAATTTACGGTTCTCCGCGCCACCTCTCGATCCACTCCGGAGGCTTCACGCTCTCGGCCGACCCCATCATCGAGACCGTTCCGATTGAGCCTGCTCGAATGGAGGGCCGCACGATCGTTCAGTGGGACAAAAACGACCTCGATGCCATGGGTCTTCTCAAAGTCGATCTGCTCTCGCTTGGAATGCTCTCGGCACTGCATAAGACGCTGAGACTCATCGGCAAGAAACTTCATGAGATCCCTGCCGAAGACCCGGCCACCTACCGCATGATCCAGCGGGCCGATACCGTGGGCGTGTTCCAGATCGAGTCGCGCGCGCAGATGAGCATGCTGCCACGGCTTCTTCCTAAAACCTTTTACGACCTCGTGGTCGAAGTGGCGATCGTGCGACCGGGGCCGATCGTGGGAAAGATGGTCCACCCCTACTTGAAGCGAAAGCGTGGTCTGGAAAAGGTAGATCTTCCGGACCCGAGGCTTGAGCCCATCCTCGGGCGGACGCTTGGCGTACCGCTGTTTCAAGAACAGATCATGAAGATCGCGATCACGCTGGCTGGCTTCACTCCAGGTGAGGCCGACCAACTCAGACGCGCGATCGGCGCATGGCGATCGACAGGAAGCATCAGTGCGATGGGGCAAAAGCTCATGCAGGGGCTACTCAGCCACGGACTTCCGCAGAGCTTTGCCGATCAGATCTTTGAGCAGATCAAAGGGTTTGCCGAATACGGTTTTCCCGAGAGCCATGCCGCTTCGTTTGCGCTCATTGCCTACGCTTCGGCGTGGCTCAAGTGCCACCACCCGGCCGAGTTTACAGCTTCGCTCATCAACTCCCAGCCCATGGGATTTTACTCCAACGCCACACTCATCGAAGATGCGCGCCGGCACGGAGTGAAGATCCTTCCGGTGTGCGCACGCGAAAGCGAGTGGGACTGCAAGGTGGGGACACAAACGGGGGCTCAACCAGGGGCTCAAAAAAGTTCGAAGGCGATTCGGCTGGGCTTCAGACTCATCCAAGGCCTGCAGAGGGCCGAGTACGAGCGGCTCGCCAGTGCAAGACGCAAGACACCTTTTCAGTCGCTTGCCGATTTTTCAAACCGAGTGAGCCTCAGGCGCCCGATCCTCCACCAGATGGCCATGGGGGGCGTGCTCGATGCGTTCGGGCTCGCAAGGCGCGAGACGCTCTGGGAAGTGCTCGGCAATGAGGTGAACCGACTGGGAGGACTTTTCCAGGCGGCTGAAGCGCCCGCAAACGAGATCCCGCAGCTGAGTCTCGGGCTTCCGGGGGCATCCGGCCTTTTTGCCCCGCTCACGCGCTGGGAGTCGATCGAGCAGGACTTGCGCACGACGGGCGTCTTTACTTCGGGGCATCCCGTCGAAGAGCTCAGGCGGCAAAACCCGCGGCTCCCGCAGCTCAGCACCCGCGAGGCCAAGCTCAGGCAGCTGTCGCGAAAACTCTCGGTCTTTGGCCTCGTGATCGTCATGCAAAGGCCGCCCACGGCAAAAGGCACCTGCTTTGCCACGCTCGAAGACGGCGATGGCTTTCTGGATCTCATCATTCGCAAGGAAGTCTTTGAGCGATCGCGCGAGCTCTTCGAGTCCCAGTCTTTTCTCAAAGTGACAGGAAAGCTTCAGCGCTCAGGCGGGCGAGAATCGCACTCGGCATCGCTGCTCGTCGATGAGGTTGCCGGGTGGGGTTAGAGTCAGGGTTTTGACGGGGCAACAGACGGCACAACTTTCAATCCTTCTTCAACCCAGACAAAACCTGTTTTGCCGTGCCCTTCGCTCGTGTCAGTCTTAAGGGCATCTTTTCAAGAATACGGAGCAAAATCACCCCATGAAAAAGATCTTTTCCAACTCGTTCATCTTCACGACCGCTGCGGCGGCAATCGCGCTGCTCGGCCAGAG
>CAIOHW010000228.1 GCA_903858195.1 Oligoflexia bacterium
CAACGCCCTGCTGGGCGAGATCCTCCGAAACCAGGTCGAGCCTCAGGGCCTGGTGCTCGATGAGAAGGGTGCCGTCGCAGGTGCACTTCCTCTCGATGCCCGCTTCAAGGCAGAGACCACCGAAATGATCCGTTTCCATGCCGTGCTGGGCGCGATCGTGAGCCAGGACGTGGATGGAATGGAGGCCGGAGACAACGGCTCGAGGCTCTTTCGCGTCATGAGCGGCTTTTCCGCACCAGCGCATTCCTCAAGCATCGTCCGTCCGGGCACCACTCGCGAGGATTCGGACCAGCTGAAGTACTGGAGCCCTGCGGATGCGGTGGTCTCTCGGTCCTTGACGGAGAGGCTCGTGGCACTGGAGCAGGTGTCCCTCAACGCCAAGGAGCTTGCAGCCGCCATGGGCAAGGCTTCGTCCGACCCCAAGCCCCTCGAAGACCTGCTTGCAAGGCTTCCTGAATCCGTGGGCACACGCTCGAGTGAGGATTTTGCGGCGGTACTCGCACAGGTTCGCTCAATCGCACTGGCTCTCGAGCAGGGCAAGACTCGCCTGAGTGCGCGGGACTACGAGCTCCTGCTCGACCTCCGCGTCACGCAGGTGTCCAACTTGCTCAAGGCCAATCCTGCACTGGCTGCTGCCCTGCAGTCAGCGGCCTCTGAAGAGGGTGCATCGCCCCAGCTGGTGCAGCTGCTCAGCTCGGCGTCTTTGGTAACGGAGCAGGGCCTCGTATTTGGAAACATCGAGCTTCTGGCGAGGATGCTCCAGATGCTGCACCCCGAACTGAAGCGCTAGGGCCCCCTGCTTGCAGGGGTGCCCCTGCATGAAGCGAGTCAATTACGTGTTGGCAGGGGTTTTCTGCGTGGGTTCGGTTGGAGCGTTTGGGGCGATACAGGCACCCGCAGCGTTGAATCGGGTCTCGGGCGTGGTGTTTCAGGACCTGAACGGAAACGGACTTAATGAATCGGAGCCGGGGCTCGGTGGTGCCTTTGTTTCGCTCGACGGTTCGGAACGGATTTCGCGCAACATCACGGGCTCCGATGGCTTATTCGAGTTTCTGGGTGTGATCGACGGAGAGCACGAGGTGTGTGTCGAGCCCCCGGGCGCAGTGCCCCCATGGACTGCAACGACCCCTGCCTGCGTTCGGTTCACGCTGGAAGGCGGAAAGATGGGGACCTCCATCTCGCTTGCCTTTGGATTTGACCGTGAAGTGATCGAAGGGTGCACACGCACTCAGGGCTACTGGGGCAGCTCCCCTGCAGGACAGACCCTTCTGGCGACTCTGGTTGCAGCCCAGCCTGGATCACAGATGCTCCTCGGGTCTCTGGGTTACAGCTCAACGGAGCTGCAGGCGATCCTCGATTCATCCGTCTCGACGCCCGGGCCCGGATCCAACGCTCTGATCAATCTGGCGCACCAGTTGATTGCAGCAAAAGCCAACCGGTTGAATGGTGCAAGCGCACCCCAATCGGTGCTGGATGCGATTGCAGCAGCCGACACGCTCATCAACGGAAAGGACATGAGCCCCGTGGGAACCAGCCCGCAGGTGGACCCCGCATCGACCGAGGGTGCTGCCATGCTCGTCCAGAAGACGATCCTCGACACCTACAACAACGGCGACGCCGAAGGCGGGCCATCGCATTGCGACTGATAGGCTACTTCCGCCCGGGCTTTGCTTTGAGCGCAGCCTGGGCGGCGGCAAGCCGTGCAATGGGCACGCGGTAGGGTGAGCAGCTCACGTAGTCGAGCCCCATTGAGTGGCAGAGCGCCACTGATCCGGGCTCGCCGCCATGTTCGCCGCAGATTCCGATCTTGAGGCCTGGCCGAGCTCGCCGTCCGTCCTCGATGGCAATCTTCATGAGCCGCGAGACACCCGTCGGATCGAGTGAGGCAAACGGGTCCTTCTCAAAGATCTTGGCGTCCATGTAGTCCTTCAGGAACATCCCTGAGTCGTCGCGAGAAAGGCCGTAGGTCGTTTGCGTGA
>CAIOHW010000229.1 GCA_903858195.1 Oligoflexia bacterium
GTATCGAAGAACTCGGTCATGGGCTGGTCAGATTGCATGGGATGATCCTATTGGATCAAGAGGGCTCACCTCTCGGCCCACAGGCTCTTCGTCCGGAGCGAATGGATCCAAGGCGGAGTGTCCAACGAGTCTGCACCTCCCGAAGTGGATCAATGGGTTCGACCACCGCGGCAAGCTTGGCACTGACGCAATCCCATTGGGAATGTCCATCCGAACCGCTCGACCGACCTAGAAGGTGGCCTGCACCAATCCAGGCTGTGCGGTTGATCAACCGCTTCTGGACAGCCAATCAATAGGCTGTCGTTCGCTCGAAGAGCCACGTCGCATCGATGGAGTCTAGGCGGGCGTCGGTCCGGGCCCGCTGTCCGTAGGTCACGATCATGGGCGACCGCCACTTCCGGATCTCGGAGTGTCCGTCGGCGAAGGAAAGTCCGCCCGCGCTGTGGTGGTAGGAGGCGGGGTAGTCCACGAACGAGGTTCTTGTCTCGTGGACAAACCAGCCGTCATTGATGGACGCGGGGTTCTCGTCGATCGTCACCCAGGTCATCGCGGCTCCGAGGACGAAGTCGCTCTGCTTCCGGTAGGACCGGCCGCTGGTGCGCTCCTGTCCCGGAAGGGGGTTCATGAAGCAGCTCATCGCCAAACTCCGCACTTTAGGAATCCCGCCGCCGGAACCCCACGGGCTCCGGGTGGTCGCCCGGTCGGAAGGACATTTGTAGACACCCAAAGAGCCGACATAGCGGTACAGAAGGGAATCCATGATGAGGACCGAATTGGTCCAACTCGGACCTTCATGCATCGTTCCCATGCACCATTGGTTCATCGGATAGACCTTAGTTGGGCTGTGGGTCGACACGAGGCCCCCCAAGCCTGAGGAAAGGCATACCTCATCCCGATAATCACCAGAATACAGCGTCCATCCCAACATGAGTTGCTTTCCGTTGTTCATGCAGAGGATGCCCTGGGCTTTGCTTTTGGCCTTGCCGAGGGCCGGAAGCAACATGCCCGCGAGGATGGCGATGATGGCGATAACCACCAGCAATTCGATGAGTGTGAAGGCGTGGCGTCTGGTCCGAAAACCTCCATGTCGGTGAACCGAATTCATTGATGTTAGTCTCCTAAGCCGGAGCCGCGAGATTCAAGTGCCATCCAGGTGACGAATCCGTGGACGCTGGGCAATCCATCGCTAGCCGCTATCCAACGCCCTAAACTGGGACGATCCATGGTATTCAGCGGCAGGCTCCCAAAATACATTCCCCATCGAAATAGCCCTTCTGGATGAGAGCAAACGGGGTGTTGTCTTCATAACTTTCCCGATTTCTGAAAGAGACAGGGCGCGAGCCGGGCAATGGGCTGACGATCTCGCCAAGGCCATGGATGGAGTTGGCGAACGGGGTCTTAGGCCGATGCCGATGTTCCGATGTGCCCAAGACGTTCCCCCAGGCGTTGAGACACCCCAAACCCATGCGGGAGATCGAAGGGTTCCACTGCCTCTCTCCTCCCTTGCTTTCCTGCTTCCCCGGACCGGGGATTTCCCGTCACCCTTGGAACATGCTCCTCGGTCAACGAATTCAACTCTGGCTTTGCGTCCTGATCCTCGGTCTGGGTCGAGGTGTCCCCGCCCTGCCCGCCGCCGAGCCGGCTCGGTTCTCCCTGAATGACGGAGACCGGGTGCTTTTGATCGGTGACAC
>CAIOHW010000230.1 GCA_903858195.1 Oligoflexia bacterium
GAGATCATCTCGCCCAAGGACGTCCAGACCGTCTACAAGATCCTCAAGCAGCGCAACGTCAAGATCGACCAGACGACGTGGAATCGCCGGTACCGCGAGTACATGGAGAAGATCAAGACGGGATCGGTGTTTGAAATCGCCGAGGTTCTGCGCAATCTCTTTCTCCTGCGCCACAGCAAGGACCTTTCATTCGGTGAGCGCAAGATGCTGGACCAGGCCAAGCAGTTGCTGGTCCGCGAGATCTCGCTTGCGAAGCAGGCGCAGGAATCCGTGATCGAGCAGGAAATCCAGACGATTTTCGCTTCCTGACCGACTCTGTAATGGAATATCGTTGGCCCCGGCCCGGAATTTCTCCCGGCCGGGGTTTTCCATTTATGGCGTCACCACTCTCAATCCGGGTCACGAATACACTCACTGGTAAGAAGGAACCTCTCGAGACGCTCGTTCCGGGAAGGCTCACCCTCTATTCATGCGGCCCTACGGTCTACAACCTCATCCACATCGGGAACCTTCGGGCCGCGATGGTGGCCGACCTTTTCTTTCGATTCTTTAGGCGCGCCGGATACGCAGTCACCTTTGTCCGGAACTATACGGACGTCGATGACAAGATCATCAACCGTGCCAGGCAGGAAGGGATCTCGTCGGAGGATCTGGCCCGCAAGTACATTGTCGAAGTCGAGCGGGACTACGCAATGTCAGGCTGCCTCGAGCCCACGCACAAGACGACCGTCACGACCCACATGCCCGAGATCATCTCGATGATCGAGAAGATCATCGCCAATGGCCATGCCTATGTTGTCGACGGTGAGGTGTTCTTTTCGGTCTCGAGCTTTCCCACCTATGGGAGGCTTTCGCGAAAGAACATTGACGAGCTTGAGGTGGGTGCCCGGGTTGAGCTCAATGAGAGAAAGCGAAGCGGACTGGATTTCTCGCTCTGGAAGCCTGCGAAAGCGGGCGAGCCTTCGTGGGATTCGCCCTGGGGCAAGGGCAGGCCGGGCTGGCACATCGAGTGCTCGGCCATGGCCTCGAAGTGGCTGGGGGATCGGATCGACGTGCATCACGGCGGCGAGGACCTGATCTTTCCCCACCACGAAAATGAGATTGCGCAGAGCGAGTGCGCATCCGGGTGCAATCCGTTTGTTAAGTACTGGCTGCATTCTGCCTTTCTGACGCTTTCGAAGGAAAAGATGTCCAAGAGTGTGGGCAATGTTTTCCTGGCCCGTGACTTTCTGGGTCAGTACGGCGGAGAAGTGGCCCGCGCCCTTTTACTTTCAGCCCACTACCGCACGATCCTGGATTTTGGCGAGGAGTCGATCGAGCAGGCGCTCACTGCACTCCAGCGCATCTATGAGGCCAAGTTCAAGGCATCCGAACTGCTCAAATCCCGGAGGGCCGTGCCGGACCTGAGAGCCGAGTCGCTCTGGGGTGAGTTCGTTCAGGATTGCGAAAAGACCCGAAGGGCCTTGGACGAGGCCATGTGCAATGACTTCAATACGCCCGAAGTCTTTGCTTCGCTCTTCCAGCTCATCCGCGAATTCAATCGTGTCTCGGCCGAGCCGCTGGCTGCCGCCACTCCGGCTGCAACCCTGGGAGCACAGGCTTTCATCGGTCTGCTCGAACAGGATCTCGGCGAGATCACGGGGCTGGGCAGACTGGATGCCTCCAAGGCTCTTTCTGATCTTTCGCGTATCCGTGCCTCGCGGGCGGGAAGCCAGATCACGTCAGAACAGGTGGAGAAGCTGCTTGCCGAGCGCATCGAGGCCCGCAAGGCAAAGAACTTTGCCCGCGCCGATGAAATTCGCAAGGAGCTCGACTCGCAGGGCGTGGTGATCAAGGACGGACCCCAGGGAACGACCTGGGAGTACCGCTAGAGGCGGGCCTGGTGGCTCCGGTTTTTGGAGATCGCAAGTTCGAACTGGCCACGCCCTTCCAGCCCACGGGAGACCAGCCGCAGGCGATCGAAGCGCTTTCAAAAGGGATCCTCGAGGGACGAAAAAGTCAGGTCCTCCTCGGTGTCACGGGCTCGGGCAAGACCTTCACGATGGCCAACGTCATCGCGCGGGTGAACAAGCCCACACTCATCCTCTGCCACAACAAGACTCTGGCGGCCCAGCTGTTCTCCGAGTTTCGCGAGTTCTTTCCAAAGAACGCAGTCGAGTACTTTGTCAGTTATTACGACTACTACCAGCCCGAGGCCTACATCCCCTCGACCGACACCTTCATTGAAAAGGACTCGGCCATCAACGAAGAGATCGACAAGCTCAGGCACTCGGCGACGCGTTCACTCCTGGATCGCAACGACGTGATCATTGTTTCGTCGATCTCCTGCATTTACGGCCTGGGCTCGCCCGAGGCATACGAGGGGATGATCTTGTATCTGGAGGAGGGACGCGAGCTCAAGCGCCAGGAGATGCTGCACAAGCTCGTGGAGATCCAGTACCAGCGCAATGACGTCGACTTTCATCGAGGAACATTCCGCGTGAGGGGAGATGTCGTCGAGATCTTTCCTGCCTACGAAGAGGAGCGCGCGATCCGCGTTGAGTTCTTTGGAGATGAGATCGAATCCATCTCTGAGATCGACCCGCTTCGCGGCGTCAGGCTGCAGAAGGTACCCAAGGTTACGATTTATCCGGGAAGCCACTATGTCACGACTCTCGAGAGCCGCAAGCGAGCGATCGAGTCGATCCGAGTCGAGTTGCGTGAGAAGCTGCAGGAACTCAAGGCAAACCAGAGGCTTGTCGAGGCACAGCGCCTCGAGCAGCGGACGATGTTTGATCTCGAGATGATGGAGGAGCTTGGCTTTTGCCAGGGAATCGAGAACTACTCGCGACATCTGACGGGTCGGCCCCCTGGTGCGGCTCCGCCCACGCTGCTCGAGTATTTTGCCAAGGACTGGCTGCTCGTCGTCGACGAAAGCCATGTGACCGTCCCCCAGATCGGCGGAATGTACCGCGGTGACCGGGCAAGAAAGTCCACGCTCGTCGAGCATGGGTTTCGGCTTCCTTCGGCTCTCGATAACAGGCCCATGAATTTTGAAGAGTGGGAGTCGTGCCTGAACCAGACGGTCTATGTCTCGGCGACCCCGGGCGAGTACGAAGTGCAGAAGACCGGGGGCGAAGTCGTCGAGCAGGTGATCCGACCCACGGGACTCCTGGATCCGGTCGTCGAAGTTCGTCCGGCCGGAACGCAGGTGGACGACCTGCTCGTTGAGATCCGCAAGCGGACCGAAAAAGGCCATCGCGTGCTCGTGACGACGCTCACCAAGAAGCTCGCAGAAGACCTCACGCGCTATTACACGGAAAAAGGAGTGAAGGTGAAGTACCTGCACTCTGACATCGATACGCTCGAGCGCATCGAGATCCTTCGCGACCTGCGCATGGGGCTCTTTGACGTGCTGGTGGGGATCAACC
>CAIOHW010000231.1 GCA_903858195.1 Oligoflexia bacterium
ACGCTGGCCGTCTTCTGGGTGTCGCATGGGGCATCCGGAGCGGTTCTCGATTACCGGGGTTTTGAGCTTGCGCCTGCACTCAAGGGCCTCTTTTCGCGCTCACAAGCCGCAAGAGTGGCGCTCATCTCATGCAGCTCGAAGGGAATCCTGGAAGATCCGGACCGCGTGATCGACTTCGAAAAGAAAATCGACCTGACCGAAGCGCTCTCCGAGGCCCTTGAGCGCACGCCGGGTCATGTGCTCAAGCCCCGGATCTCGGGAATGGATTCAGGCGATTTTCCGGGAGAGACGATCGAACTCGTGCGCACGCTCCGGGCCATGCCCCTCATCGGACCCCAACGCCAGGTCACGCCCGCACTCCGGGTTGAGCTCAAGGATGACCTCGTGGCAACGCTTCCGGGCCTCCGACCGTGGGAGCATGCCGATACCCGCCAGAGCCTTTCGTTTCGCGTGCCGCTTCCGGCGACGCGGGTGATTTTGACTGCCGGTGAAAACTACCTGCTTTCGCTTGAAGAGATCCGGCTTGGAGACTGGGAGATCCTGACGCCGGGATGGAAGTTCTTTTCGGACGCACAGGGCAAGCCCATCGGCGTCACCCGAAACATCGTGCTCCGCGATCGCCAGCGCTAGGCGCTATTCGAGATAGGGCCCAAGTCCCTGTGCCTTGCGGATCGCATCGGCCACCTCGCGCACGGCACCCCAGCCCCCCTGGGTCTGCGTGACATAGTGCACGCGCCTGCGAACCTGCTCGACGGCGTGAGGCACGGTTGCACTGAATCCCACGCGCTCGAGCACCGGGATATCGAAGAGATCATCTCCCATGAAGGCCATCTGTTCGGCGGCAAGTCCGGTTGCCGAGATGATCTTCTCGAGCGCCTTGATCTTGTCCTCGTCACCCAGAAAGACGTGCTCGATCTTGAGGAACTTCATTCGAGTGCGAACATCCTCGCTCTCGCCGCCACTGATCACGGCGACTTGAATGCCGGCCTTCATGAGCACTTTGAGCCCGTAGCCGTCCTGCACATGAAAGTGCCGGGTCCAGCCATGACCCTCGAGCCAGAAGACGCGGCCGTCGGTCATCACGCCGTCCACATCAAGGATCAGGATCTTGATCTTCTTGAGCTTGTCTTGAATGTCCTTGGTCTCGAGAAGCTTGCCCGAAATGCTGGCTGCGTGGGGAATCATCATGACCTCTTCTGGGCCTCCGGTAGAAGTTTGGGCTGCGAGGCAACCAGCTCGCGGATGGCAAGCAACTGGCGCACGAAGGTGCCCACATGCTCGAGGTAAAATGCGTTCGGCCCGTCGCTCTTGGCCTCATGGGGGCGTGGGTGGCACTCCATGAAAAGTCCGTCCGCACCGGCAGCCATCGCAGCTCGCGCGAGCGTCTCCAGGTACTCGCGCTTTCCGCCGGTGCTCTTTCCACCTGCGCCCGCACCGGGCATCTGGATCGAGTGCGTGGCATCGTAGATCACCGGGACGCCAAAGCCCTGAATGCACTGGAAGCCGCTCATATCGACGACAAGCGTGTTGTAGCCAAAGCTCACCCCGCGCTCGGTGATGAAAAACCCATCGGACTCAAAGCGCCTCCCGTCGCGGACTTCCACGGCACGCACCTTGTCGACGATGTTTTTTGCATCCCAAGGGGCGAGAAACTGGCCCTTCTTGATGTTGAGCCTGCGTCCGTGCAAGAGCGCCTGCTCGGCTGCCGCCACCACGAGATCCGTCTGCCGACACAAAAAGGCCGGCACCTGGATAAAGTCGACCACTTCGGCCACAGGTCTGGCCTGCTCGGGAGTGTGCAGGTCGGTCAGGATCGGAAGCCCCGTGCGCTCGCGCACCTTGGCAAGGGTCTTCAGCCCCTCGGTCATGCCGGGGCCGCGAAAGCCCTCGATCGACGAGCGGTTGGCCTTGTCAAACGAGGCCTTGAAAGTGAGCTTGAGCGGAAGCCCCTCGAGCTGGCGCTTGAGCTCCTGCGCCACCTCGAGCACGAGGCCCTCGTCTTCGATCACGCAGGGCCCGGCAATCAGGGTCATGTGCGGCAGTTTGGACATGGGCTCCACCTTCGTCCTGTTTGAGGCGCCAGTCAACGGCTTGCGGCCTGAATGAAGGCTGCAAACAGAGGGTGCGGCTCCATGGGACGACTCAGAAACTCGGGATGGAACTGGCAGCCCACGAACCACGGATGATCTGGAAGCTCGACCATCTCGACCAGATCCTGCCCCGTAGCCTCGTGCACATGATGGCCTGAAACCACGAGTCCGGCCTCCTCGATTCGGCCGCGAAACTTTGGATTCACCTCGAACCGGTGACGATGGCGCTCACTGATGCGCTCCAGTTGATAGGCGGAATACGCCTTCGTGGCTACGCCCTGGTGCTTGGAGAGCACTTCGCAGGAATAGGAGCCAAGCCGCATCGTTCCGCCCAGATCCTTCACGCCTTTCTGGGTCTCCATGAGCGCAATGACGTTCTCACGGCCCTCGGGCTTGAATTCCTCGGACGAGGCCTCCTTGAGTCCTGCCACGTGGCGGGCAAACTCGATCACCGCTAGCTGCATCCCAAGGCAAATGCCAAAGTAGGGCACCTTGCGGGTGCGGGCATACTCGATGGCGATGATCTTGCCCTCGATGCCGCGCTCGCCAAAACCGCCCGGCACCAGGATCCCGTCGACCGCATCCAGCTGCTCGCGTCCCCTGCCCTGCTCGAGTTCTTCAGAGTCGATATAGAGCATGTTGACTTTGACGTCATTGGCCACGCCGCCATGCACGAGCGCCTCGCCAAGCGACTTATAGCTGTCGCGCCAGTCGGTGTACTTGCCCACGATGCCGATGGTGACTTCGCCCTTGGGCCTGCGGATCTTTTCGACCATGGCGGCCCACTTCGAAAGATCGGGCTTGCTCGTCCAGATGCCGAGCTTCTCGACGACCTTCTCGTCGAGGCCCTCTTCGGCAAAGTACATCGGCACTTCATAAATCGATGACACGTCGATCGCACTAAACCCCTGCTCGGGAGGCAGGTTGCAGAAGAGTCCGATTTTTTCGCGCACGTCCTGGGGGAGCTTTCGATCCGCCCGGCAGAGGAGCAGGTCAGGCTGGATGCCGATCTCGCGGAGCTCCTTGACGCTGTGCTGGGTGGGCTTGGTCTTGAGCTCGCCTGCGGCCGCAATATAGGGCACGAGCGTCAAGTGCACGAAGAGCACGTTTTCGGACCCCCGCTCCACCCTGAGCTGACGGATCGCTTCAAGAAACGGAAGACTTTCGATGTCACCCACGGTTCCACCGACTTCGACGATGGCGAGGTCCGAGTCGGCAGTCGCATCGTCGATGTGCCGCTTGATCTCGTCAGTGATATGCGGAATGACCTGCACGGTCTTTCCGAGGTATCCCCCCGCGCGCTCACGGCGGATCACGGTGTCGTAGATCCTGCCCGTGGTGAAGCTGTTTCGACGGGTGAAGACCGCCTTTTGCACGAAGCGTGAATAATGCCCGAGATCGAGATCCGTCTCGGCCCCGTCATCGAGTACAAACACCTCGCCGTGCTGGAAGGGACTCATCGTGCCTGGATCCACGTTGAGGTACGGGTCCATCTTGACCATCGTGACCTTGATGCCGCGCGACTCCATCAGCATGCCGATCGAGGCAGATGCGATGCCCTTGCCGATGCTCGAGAGCACTCCGCCCGTCACAAAGATGTACTTCTTGTTCTTGGCCATGGGCTTATCGCCTTTCCCTTCGTAGCATGTCGCGAACCTTCTCGAGCTCCTCGGGGGTGTCGACTCCGATCGAAGTGAAGTCCACTTCGGCAATCCCGATCGGGATGCCAGCCTGCAGCGCCCTCAGCTGCTCGAGGCTCTCGGCGCGCTCCATGGCGCAGGCCGGAAGCCCTGAGAACCTAAGCAGCGTTTCGCGTCGATACACATAGAGGCCCACGTGCCTGCGGCAAACAAACGCTTCGCCTGAATCCGGAGAGGGCTTTCGGCTATAGGGGATTGGATGACGCGAGAAGTAGATGGCGCGCCCCTGATCATCGGGGATGACCTTGACCACAGCCGGGTTGGAAAGATCGGCCACATCCCGCATCGGCGTCATCACGGTCGACATCTCGAAGCGCCCCGAAGCCACGAGCCCTACCGCCGCCTCGATGGCGGCCGGGTCCATGAGGGGTTCGTCTCCCTGCACGTTGACGAAAATATCGATCTCAGGATGCAGGCGCGCCACGGCAGCCACCCGGTCGGTGCCGCTCTGGAGGTCAGGCGAGGTCATCCAGACTTTGCCGCCAAAGCCCTCAACCGCCCGGGCGATACGGGCGTCGTCAGTGGCCACACCCGTCATCAAGATGCCCCGCGCGCCGGCTGCGCGCTCGAACACATGCTGGATCATGGGTTTTCCGAGGATGTCGGCCAGCGGCTTTCCGGGGAGGCGCTGCGCAGCGAACCGCGCCGGGATGACCGTGGCAACCTTCAGCGAAACCGACATGGACCAAGGCTAGAAGTTTGGGAGCCGGCGGGTCAAGGAAGTCCTCAAAGGTGAGTTCAAAAAACGACATCCGGGTCGGGACGCCAGCGCCCGCGCCAGCG
>CAIOHW010000232.1 GCA_903858195.1 Oligoflexia bacterium
CGGGGCCTCATCGAGCGAGAGCGGCAAGCTCTACATCGCAAACTCCTCATCGAGCACGCTCATCTATGGTGACTTCACTTCTGGAAGAGTGGGTCTGGGCACGACGGCACCGACCGCGACCCTTCAAGTGGATGGGTCGTTTAGATTTGTGGACGGAAACCAGGCCGCAAACCGAGTGCTCATCAGCGATGCCAACGGTAATGCATCTTGGGGAACGATTGCTGCCGGAGGAACAGTCACGAATGTGAGCGCGAGCCTGCCGCTTCGAGTGGTGAACCCGACGACCACTCCGGCACTCACCATCGACACGGCAAATGCGACGACCACGGGCGTCTTGAGCCAGGCCGACTGGAATACCTTCAATAGCAAGCAGGACCTGATCAACCCGGCCGTCGGCACGGCCACTGATTTCTATTACCGGGGGGACAAGACCTGGGCGGACTTCGCCACTTCGGCCCGGAGCTCGGTGAGCGCCAGTGCCCCGCTTTCCTACAGCTCGGCCACAGGTGTGATGAGCCTGCTCACGGTGGGTTCCGACAAGGGCGGCACGGGCCTGACCTCGATCGGCTCGTCAAATCAGGTACTCGCAGTCAAGCCAGATGGCTCCGGCCTCGAGTACAAGACCATTTCCGGCACTGCCAATCAGGTCGCCGTGAGCGCTTCTTCGGGCGGCCTCACGCTGTCGCTGCCTCAAGATGTCGCACCGACCTCCAGCGTGAATTTCGGGACGGTGACGGCCACGGGCGACATTTTGGGTGATTTCATCGATGCCACCTCGGGCTTTACCGTGGGGGGCGCCGCACCCGCCGCAGGAAGCTACCTGCGCGGAAACGGTACTAGCTTTGTGGGCTCTGCGATCCAGCTTGGGGATCTTCCTGCATCGGTGCTCTCAGGAACGGGCAGCTCGGGTTATCTCTCCCGCTATTCCGGCACGAATACGCTACAGAGCAGTTCAATCTTTGAGAGTGGGGGCGCAATCGGACTTGGCACCGCAAGCCCAACTCGCAACCTCCAGATCGAAGGCACCGAGGCGGTGGCCTTCCTGAATTCGACCGATGCTGGTTCCGGCAGCAATGCCATGGTGATCCTGGAGACCGCGGGCAGCGCCTCGAACTATGCCCAAGTGCGCATGAATAATGGCGGCAAGAGCTGGGCAATCGGTGTCGATCCCAATGATGCCCAGAAGTTCAAGGTGGGCTACAATGCAACGCCCTCCGGCAGCAACGGGGCGGGGGCCAATGTCGACAACAGCACCCGGCTGACCATCGACTCGAGCGGAAACCTGGGCGTGGGCACGACCTCGCCATCAGCCACTCTGCATGTCAACGGATCCCTCAAACTCGATCTGGGTACGCCAGCGGACGGACAGGTACTCACCTTTGAAGGTGCAACCGGCGAGGCCAAGTGGGTCACCCTGCCTGCTGCTCCGGCGGGAGTGAGCAGTATCGGCGTGAGCGGACTTCCGCTTTCAGTCACCAACGGCACCACGAATGCCACGATTTCGATCGCACAGGCTAGCTCCACGACGGCAGGCTACCTGTCGAGCGCCGACTGGAATACCTTCAATAACAAGCAGCCCACCGGAAGCTATCTCACCCGCATCACAGGCGACCTCACGACGACCAACGCCACGCCATCGAACGGCAACGTGACCGGCACGCTCTCGAACACCGGAGTGAGTCCTGGCACGTATACAAAGGTGGCGGTCGACGCCAAGGGCCGCATCACGAGCGGCACCTCGATCACGCTTGCAGATATTCCTGACCTGATTGGGGATGTCACCGGACCTCTGGGCGCGACGCTC
>CAIOHW010000233.1 GCA_903858195.1 Oligoflexia bacterium
CCGTGCCTTTCCGCCTTCGCGAAGCGGGATCTTCGAGAACTCAATGTACCAGTCGCACAGTTCCTTCCAGGTGAATTCATAGAGGGCGTTTGCGCTCTCATTGAGCTCAAAGTTCGAAAACCCGTGCTCCACACGACGTGTGGTCGCCTGGAGCCTGGAGAGAATCCAGCGACTGGCAGGAGAGAGCTCCGCGCGGTGCGCCGAGATCCACTGCGAAAGCCCCTGTGCCGGGACTGCGATCGGTCCGCCCTGGGCCTCTTCAAATTGCATGTGGAAGAACTTGGTCGCGTTCCAAAGCTTGTTGGCAAACGCGCGGTAGCCCTCGACCCGGTCGACCGAAAGCTTGATGTCGCGGCCCTGCCCAGCCATCGCTGCGAGCGTAAACCGAAGCGGATCGGCCCCGTGCTCATTGATCAGCACGAGCGGGTCGATGACATTCCCTTTGGACTTCGACATCTTCTCGCCCTTTTCGTCGCGGACCATGGCGTGAAGGTAGACTTTCTTGAAGGGCACATCCCCCATGAAGTGGATGCCCATCATGATCATGCGGGCGACCCAGAAAAACAGGATGTCAAAGCCGGTCTCAAGAATGGCGCCCGGATAGAAGGTCTTGAGCGACGGAGTCTTGTCGGGCCATCCAAGGGTTGCAAACGGCCAGAGTGCGGAGCTGAACCAGGTGTCCAGCACGTCTTCGTCCTGAACCAGCTTGGCTGAATCAGCTCCACAGCCTGAGCAGGCCCTGGGTGTCTCGTGGTCGACCGTGACGCCTTCGCAGCTTTGACAGTACCAGGCCGGAATCTGGTGCCCCCACCAGAGCTGGCGCGAGATGCACCAGTCGCGGATGTTGTACATCCACTCGTAGTAGGTCTTTTCCCAGCTCTTGGGCGAAAACTCGATCTTGCCCGTTTCGACCGCAGCGATGGCAGGTTTTGCAAGCGGCTCGATCTTGACGAACCACTGCTTGGACATCATCGGCTCGGCCACCTGATCGCAGCGCTGGCATAGGCCCACTTTATGGGCGTGGTCCTCTTTCTTGACCAGAAGCCCCGCCGCTTCGAGATCAGCAAGCACCTTCTCGCGGGCGTCCTTGAACTTGAGGCCCGCATACGGCCCCCCCTCAGCAGTGATCGTCCCGTCCTTGCCCATGACCGACATCACAGGAAGGTTGTGCTTTTTACCCAGCTCAGCATCATTGAAATCATGGGCAGGCGTGATCTTGAGCGCCCCACTTCCAAACTCACGGTCCACGTATTCGTCCGTGATCACCGGAATGATCCGTCCCGTGAGCGGAAGCACCGCAAACTTGCCATGCAGGTGCGAGTAGCGCTCGTCTTCGGGGTGCACGGCTACCGCCGTGTCACCGAGCAGGGTTTCGGGCCTTGTGGTTGCGATCACGAGCTCGGCTGCAGTGCCGTCGGTGTTTTTGACCGGCTGGCCGCCTTGTTCCACGATCTTGTAGCGCAGGTGCCAGAAGTTGCCCTTGCGATCGGTGGGGATCACTTCGAGATCTGAAAGCGCGGTCTGGCAGCGGCAGCACCAGTTGATGATGCGCTCGCCCCGGTAGATCAGGTTTTCCTTGTAAAGCCGCACGAAGACTTCGCGCACGGCGCGCGAACAGCCCTCATCCATCGTAAAGCGCTCGCGCTTCCAATCGAGCGAGGAACCGAGGCGCCTGAGTTGGTTCGTGATTTCGCGGCCGTGGTCATCCTTCCACTTCCAGGTCCGCTCCAAAAACTTTTCGCGCCCAAGATCATGCCGGGTGAGCGGGCGCCCCGATGGCCCCTTGCCCTCCTTGGCGATCTGTTTTTCGACCTGCGCCTGGGTGGCGATGCCTGCGTGGTCGGTACCCGGGAGCCACAGGGTGTTGTCGCCCTTCATGCGCCGCCAGCGGATCAGCGTGTCTTGAATCGTATTGGTGAGCGCATGGCCCATGTGCAGCACGCCCGTGACGTTCGGGGGCGGAATCACGATGCAGAACGACTGCTGTCCCGGAGCGTTGGTGTCAGCGGCGTCAAAGCAGCCTTCTTCCAGCCAGCGCGAGTAGATGCGCGATTCAAAAAGCTGCGGCTCAAACGACTTGGACAGGGACTCGGACATAGCCCCGGAGCCTAACACATGGATTTTTGACCGAAAAGAACAGGTTCAGGGCCGGCTCTCGAGTCCATACGTCCGGTAGTGGCGCAAGACCTCGTCCTCGAGAGGAATCAGCCTCCCCGTACGCGCCCCCGCCTCGGCGCAGCAGGCCACGTAACCCGCAAGCCGCTCCACCGGCTCACCCGAGACCAGCCGAATGAGCGAATCGAGCGCGTCCACCCATTCTGCGATGGAGTACCCAGACTCATCGACCTGCGAGCCAAACTCGCTTCGAAGATAGCTCTCAAGCGACTGACGATCTGACATCTGCGCCTAGCTCCCGAAAGGGCGAATCCATCGCGCCGCCTCGGCAGGACTGATCCCCTTTCGTGCGGCATAGGCCGAAAGCTGGTCATCGCCCACGTCTCCCACAGCAAAGTAGCGTGCCGCAGGGTCAAAAAAGTAAAGCCCGCTGACCGAGCTTGCCGGGTTCATCGCAAAGTTCTCGGTGAGCGAAACGCCGATGGCAGACTCGACATCAAGAAGTTTCCAGAGCTTTTGCTTCTCGGTGTGGTCCGGACAGGCCGGGTAGCCCAGAGCTGGACGAATTCCCCGATATTTTTCAGCAATGAGATCCTGCCTCGTGAGCCCCTCGGACCGCCCAAAACCCATCATCGAGCGCACATCGGCGTGAAGCTTCTCGGCAAGGGCCTCGGCAAGCCGGTCACCCAGAGCCTTGACCAGAATCGCCGAATAGTCGTCATGCGCCTGCTCGAACTCGGCTGAGAACCTGCGCACGCCATCGCCCATCGACACGCAAAACGCTCCCACCGTGTCGTCTTCACGCACAAAATCAGCAAGGCAGTAGTAGGTGTCGCCTGAGACCTTCTTTTTTTGCTGACGCAGGAACTCAAAGCGCTCCAGCTCCCCGCCCGAAGAGTCCTCGAGTGCTATCGTCTCATCGTGCCCCGATGCGCGGTACAGCCCGAACACAGCCTGCGGCTCGAAGCGCCTTTGATTGATGATGCGCTCCAGAAGAGTCGTCGCATCGCGATGAAGCTCTCTTGCCTGCGCTCCGTGAGCCGGATGCTCCAGAATCGCTGGAAAAACACCTTTGAGATCCCAGGTCCAGAAAAACGGTGACCAGTCGATGTAGGTTGCCAGATCGGCAAGATCAAAGTCGCGACGAACCCAGCGTCCGTGCCCCTGTTCGGGCCGGGCCAGGGGAACGGCCGAGTCGGGACGAGCCCGCCTTCCACGCGCTTCGTCGAGCGACAGAAGCTCGGTCGACCTTTCCCTGCGGCGGTGGGCTTCACGAAGCGACTCCTGCTCGAGCGCGAGCCCGGATCCAAACCCCGGATCCGTGCGCATTCGCGAGAGAACGTTCACGACTCTTGAAGCATCCGCAACATGCACAACCGGGCCCGGATAATGGGGAGCAATCTTGATTGCCGTGTGGGCCTGCGAGGTCGTCGCTCCTCCGATCAACAGTGGAGTCTTGAATTCGCGACGCTTCATCTCCTGCGCATTAAAGATCATTTCTTCAAGTGAAGGAGTGATGAGTCCGCTCAGGCCAATGAAATCAGCGTTCTTTTCGTGAGCCGCCTCCAAAATCTTCTCGCACGAAACCATCACGCCAAGATCCACGACCTCATAACCGTTGCAGCCCAGAACCACCGAGACGATGTTCTTGCCGATGTCGTGCACGTCACCCTTGACGGTGGCGATCACAAAGCGGCCCTGCGAGCTTGAGCCTCCGGCGCGCTTCTCGGCATCCATGTAGGGCGTGAGCCAGGCCACGGCCTTTTTCATCACGCGGGCCGATTTCACCACCTGAGGCAGGAACATCTTTCCCTGACCGAAAAGATCACCCACGACCGCCATCCCGGCCATGAGAGGCCCCTCGATCACCAAAAGAGGCCTTCCCAGCTTGGAGAGCGCTTCGCGAGTGTCCTCATCGATGAAATCCGTGATTCCGTGGATCAGCGAGTGAGTGATGCGCTCCTCGAGCGGCGCCTCACGCCACTTCGGAATCCCCTGCAAACCAGTACTGCGCTCGCCCTCGGTTCCCGCCTTCTTCAAGGTCTCGGCAAGTGCGAGAAGCCTCTCGGTTGCATCTGCCCTGCGATTCAAGATCACGTCCTCGACGGCGTCCCGAAGCCCCGGGTCGATCTGCTCATAGACGCCGACCATGCCCGCATTCACGATCCCCATGTCGAGGCCTGCCCGGATCGAGTGATACAGAAAGGCCGAATGCATGGCCTCGCGGATGGCGTGGTTGCCCCGAAACGAAAAGCTCACGTTCGAGATGCCGCCGCTCGTAAACGCCCCCGGGCAATCCGCCTTGATGCGGCGAATGGCCTCGATGAAGGCCACTCCGTACTCCTGGTGCTCCTCAATGCCCGTGGCGACCGTCAGCACGTTTGGATCAAAAATAATATCGGAGGGATCCCAGCCTTCTTCTTCCACCAGGATCCGGTAGGCACGCCCACAGATGCGCACCTTGTCTTCTAGGGTGGCGGCCTGCCCCTGCTCATCAAAGGCCATCACTACCGCAGCAGCGCCATATCGCCGCACGAGCCGAGCCTGCCGCTTGAACTCCTCGACGCCCCCTTTAAGCGAGAGCGAGTTGACCACCCCCTTGCCCTGAAGGGTCTTGAGTCCGGCTTCGATCACCCTGAAATCCGAACTATCGACCATGACCGGAACCCGCGTGATCGAGGGTTCCGAGCCGGCAAGATTCAAAAACCGGGTCATGCACTTCACGCCATCGAGCATGCCCTCATCGAAGTTGACATCGATCAGGTTGGCGCCGTTTTCTACTTGTTGACGGGCAACCGAAAGGGCCCCCTCAAAGTCGTCGGCCGCAATGAGTTTCTGGAACTTGGGCGAGCCCGTGACATTGGTCCGCTCCCCCACCATCAAGAATCCGGAGGCCTGGCCGGCAATCACTTCAAGCGGCTCAAGTCCGCTTAAGCGAAGCCGACCTTGAAGCTCGGGCCTGCGACGAGGGTTCACACCGACCACGGAAGCCGCCACCTCACGAATGTGATCCGGAGTGGTACCGCAGCAGCCACCCACGATGTTCACAAGCCC
>CAIOHW010000234.1 GCA_903858195.1 Oligoflexia bacterium
AGGGTCTGGGAGAGGCTCCTGATCTGATGGCAGACGCCTTTCAGGCTCGTTCGCCGATCCATCCGGGCTCGGGCGGAAAGGCCAAGAAGTACGTCTCGCCGGCTTGGGTGGCAGTAGCTGTCGTGGCCGAAGTGCAGAAGCCCGACCTTTCGAAGCTGACCGCCGAGAAGGCGAAGCTCGAACAGCAGATCCGCATGCGCAAAGAGCGCGTCCTTGAGGAGGAGTGGGTCGGTCAGCTTCGTTCCAAGGCCAAGATCGAGATGAATCCGGACCTGATCCAGGATTCGCCAGAAACCTGAGGCCAGGTCCGAAAAGCTCTTGGCTGCCTGAAATCAGCCGCCCGAGATCATGCGTACGAGTCGCGCCACGAATTCGGCGCGCTTCTCGAAGGGGAGTCCGTGTCCTGCGCCCTCGACTTCCTCGAATTGAATCGGGAGTCCGGCTGGCATTTGTTTGCGGTCCCGCTCAAAGTCCGGTTTGGACCAGACCTGGCTTCGAGCGCCCCTGAGGGCGAGGACGGGGATTGCTCGCGCAGCCGCGGCTTCAACCCAGTGGCTGAGGCTCGTGCCACGGGCAGCCTCGATGGTCCTCAGCAGGGCTGAGTGGTCGAAGGGAAACCGGATTCCTCCTCCCGCATCTGCGGGGCCCGCCACCGAAACGGCCATCAGGTACTGCGCAATCGAGGCATCGGGACAGTGGGCGTTCATGTAGGTCCGGGCCTGCTCGCGGGTTTCAAAGCGCTCGGGAAGCTTGCGGATGAAGGTTCCCAGCGTTTCGCCGAGTCCGCCGCCGGCAAGGCCATCCATCCCGAGATCTACGAGCACCAGGCCCTGAACCCACTCAGGCCGCAGATGCGCCAGCGCGCAGGCGGTCCTGACCCCCATGGAGTGGCCCACGACCCAGCAGGGATGAAAGCCTGTTTTTTCAAGGGTTTCGGCCACATCTTGAGCATAATCGATCGGTGAATAGCTGGGCTTGAGCCTGCCGCCGGGAAGGGCGGCAACTTGGCTTCCGCCGTGTCCCCGCTGGTCGGGCGCAAGAACATCGAAGGACTCTTCGAGCTGGGCTGCGATGGGACGCCAGAGTGAGCCCGTGCCGCCCATTCCGTGTAGGAGCAGGATGCGTGATTTTGCAGGGCTATTTTCCGCAGGTGCTCCCCAGCGATGATAGGCCAGATCCATGTTGACTCCCGCCCGGTTCTGAATAGATTCGCCCGGCCTCAGACAGTTGAGGTGGGAGCCATCTTTGCAGAAGTCTAAACCCCAGCCAACTTCCGGGTCCATCGATTCTCCGATGAATTCTCATCGGGAACTCCTGCGCCTTGGAAACCTGTTCTACGAAAAATGCGCGCTCGATGAGGCCCGTGAGGTCTATCGTCAGGCATTTGAGCTTGCGCGTGCGCAGGGTGACGTCAGGGACACTGCGGAGGCACTGGCGCGGAGGCTTCGTATGGCGAGCGAAGCGCGCGATGAGGCCGAGATTTCGACCCTCGATCGTGAGCTGCGTTCGCTCATGGCCCATCATCCGGACCAGATTCCGGCCATGGTCTGGTACTGTCAGGCCGTGCTTGCCGGTCAGCGTAACCGCTGGCGCGAGTCCCAGACCCATCTGCGGCAGTACCTGCGCGCCGTAGATGCTGAGCTCCAGCGAGGGCTCGAGGTCGAGCCGGAGGCCGTGGCCCGTGGATGGGTGATGCTTGCAAATACCTTCACCCAGAGGGGCCACCTGCGGCGTGCCGAACTCCTCCTGGACTGGGCGCTGCGTGAGTTTGAGTCGCGCTCGCTCAAGACGATCAACGGCATGATCTACCTCCAGCTCGGGTGGCTCAGGCTTCGGAGGCGTGATGCCGCCGGCGCCGCGCCATGGTTCGACAAGGCGCACATGGCGTTTCTCTCGGAGCACAACTGGTCGCTCCATATTTACATCCTCTATGCGCAGGCGTGTCTGGCCCGCGTATCCAGTGATTTCTCAAAGGCCGCCTGGTACCTCGACCTGCTCGAGAACATGGCCAAGGGCAAATCGTTTGCCTTCTTTCGTGAGCAGATCGCCGTCGAGCGGTCGCGCCTGCAGCAGGAGTCCGTGGATCTCAGGGTGGATGGCCGCAAGCTCCAGGTGCACACGCGCGAGAAGAGCAGCATCTCGCTTGGCAAGCAGTACGTACTCCTGCACATCCTCGAGGCCCTGTCTGAGGCCCATCATCGCAACGGCGACGACAGCGATCGAGCGCTTTCAAAAGCCCAGCTCATCGAAAGGGTGTGGGGCGAGAAGTACCGGCCCTACGCTCACGACAACAAGCTTTATTACAACATCAACCGTCTGCGTAAGCTCATCGAGCCCGACATGAAGGAGCCCCAGTATCTCTTGAACTGGAAAGAAGGCTACCGACTGGCCCCGGGACTCAGGGTTCAGCTCCAGGGCGCGAACAATCCGCTACGGCGGGGCGCCGAGCGAAACGGGGAGCTGGCAGGGGTTTCGAGAGCCTCAAGATCGAAGAGTCAGATGATCGGATTGACCAAGGGGGAAGCATGAATCCATTGAAGTTGAAGTGGGCGCTGGGGATGTTCTTGGCCGTTGCCACAGTATCGGGTGGAGTCTACGGCTGGGACGACATGGAAGAAATCCAGGGTCCGGCCACTGGAG
>CAIOHW010000235.1 GCA_903858195.1 Oligoflexia bacterium
AGCAGAAGGCCGAGCAGAAGGCCGAGCAGAAGGCCGAGCAGAAGGCCGAGCAGAAGGCTGAGCAGAAGGCTGAGCAGAAGGCCGAACAGAAGGCCGAACAGAAGGCCGAACAGAAGGCTGAGCAGAAGGCCGAACAGAAGGCTGAACAGAAGGCTGAACAGAAGTCTGAGCAGAAGTCTGAGCAGAAGTCTGAGCAGAAGTCGAACCAGAAAAGCACCTGATTTCGATCAGTTAGGCTGCTTTCATGGTTTGGGCCCGAGGAAGGTGGATGCCTTCTTCGGGCCCAATTCTTTTTGACTCTCCTGTGCGCAGGGGCTACATACCGCGGTGCAATGCAGCGCACCCTGCTCAAAGCCAAGATTCATCGTGCAACCGTGACTCAGGCAGACCTGCATTATGAGGGGTCGGTCACGATCGACGCCTCCCTGATGCGCGCTGCGGACATCCTCGAGCATGAGCGCATCGAAGTGTACAACATCGACAACGGCGAGCGCTTCTGCACCTACGCCATTCCAGGGCCCGCGGGATCCGGCGTGATCTGCATCAATGGCGCAGCAGCCCATCTCGCAAGCCCCGGCCACATGGTCATCATCGCAAGCTATGCGGTCCTCGAAGAGTCCGAAATTGCGGGCTTCAAGCCGCGGGTGATCCTCGTGGATTCTGAAAATCGTCCAAAATCCTCTGCGCGTGCGTCAGGAACGGATGCCACCCAACCCCGGAATTTCCCATGTTGATTCGATCAGATTGGAAGAACGCCAGCCAGTTTCATGATCTCTCCGAGGTCGAGGTGCTTCGCGAAGTGGCTCGCAGGGTGGGTGAAGCGAAGTCGAGAAGCCAGAAGCCGATCGTTCTTCTTGATCTCGATTCCACGCTTTATGAAGTGGCGCCGCGTACCCATCAGATTCTGGTTGAGTGGATGGATACTCCTGAGGCCAGAGAGTTTCCGATGGTGGTGCGCGAACTTCGCAGGCTGGAGCATGCCCATGTGGGCTACTCCCTCAAGGACACCTTTGGTGCGCTCGGACTGAGTGCAAGTAATGGCGAGGTGGACTCCGCCCTGAAGAGCGCCAAGGCTTTCTGGCTCGGCCGATTCTTCACCAACGAATACCTGAGGCATGACCGCGCTTACCCGGGTGCAGCCCCGTTTGTTCGCGAAGTTCATGGGCTCGGTGCCCTGGTGGTCTACCTCACGGGTCGCGACGCGCCGGGCATGGGCGACGGGACAGTGGAGAACCTGGTTCGCGACGGCTTTCCGTGGGAGCCGGCCACCACCCACCTCCTGCTTAAGCCTGCCTATGGCCTCCCGGACCTCGACCATAAAAAGGGAGCTGCCGACTTCATCCGGAGCCGGGGAGAGCTGGTGGCATCTTTCGAGAACGAACCGGCCAATCTGGTGGCCATTTACGAGATTTTCCCCGAAGCCATGCACGTCTTTGTGGAAACAGTGAGCAGCGACCACGCTGCCCCGGCCGCAAGTGGGCTCTACCGCATTCGTAGCTTCGAGTAACGCGGCGCATAACCCCTTAGAAAGTGTCAATTTTTTGTGAGGCCCCCCTTGCGCGGGCGGCCTTGCTTCCTTATATCAGTCGACTCTCACGGGGGGTGGGAATCATGACTCGTTTTTCATTCTTTGCTACCAGCATTGCGCTCGCTGCAGGTCTGACTGCGGTGGATTCTTCTGCACAATCGTTCTCGGTGCCTGCCGCAGCGTTCGGGCGTCTGCCGCGAATCACTCTGGCCAAGTCGGCGATCCCGGCTGCAGTTGCCGGAGATCTGATTCCAAGCCTGGAAAACGTAACGGCTGAGTTGCACACCCAGCGATTCCAACATCGAGTAGGCGGTATTGAAGTGCTCGGAAGTCAGGCGCTTCGTCACACGCGTCTTTCTCCTGTACAGGGAATGCTCGGCCTGGGCGATCAGGCGCAGTGGACCGATCAACTGGCCAAGTTCGATCTCGATCTTACTCCTCGGGTTTCCGAGAGCGATGCCCTCGGCGTGGCGCTCCAAGAGACGCCCACACAGCAGCCCTCGGTTGAACCCCGGCTGTTGATCATTCCCAATGCCCGTGCCCACGCGGCGCGATTGGTCTATCGTTTTGAGATCGCCGGGCAGGGCGAAATTGCGGGCAGGATCGTGGACGTGGACGCCCATACGGGCCGACTGGTTGCCTCGGTTTCTCGTCATTGGGAGATCGCTCCCATTGATGTCTACACGACCAACACGCGTTGCCAGACTCTTTCGCCCGTCACTGATGATCTGGGCGGGAGCGCACCGATCTCCGTTGAGTACAAAAAGTGCCTCAAGGTGATCAAGGCCGGCGTGGCCCAGCCCAGTGCCGATGAGATGGCGATCCAGGCCTTCACCAACTCACAGCTCGTGCTCAACTATTACTGGAGCGGCCACCGCCGGGACAGCTTCGACAACCAGGGCTCTGCACTGGTCAGCGTGGTTCACGTCGGCGACAAGTGGACCAACGCTTTCTGGGACTCCGAGAACGACATCATGGCCTATGGCGATGGTGATGGCGTGAAGTTTCGCAATCTTACCCTTTCGCTCGATGTGGCGGGTCACGAGATGACCCATGGCGTGGTCAGCAAGACGGCAAACCTCGAGTATCAGGGCGAAAGCGGCGCACTCAACGAGGGTCTGGCCGACTTTTTCGGAGAGACGATCGAAGGACAGAAGGACTGGGTGATGGGCCGCGACCTTTTCACCGATCCTTCCGAAGGAAAGAACGGCCTTCGCAACCTGTTTGACCCCTCCAAGACCAAATACCGCTGGTACGATGATCAGGGTGATCCCATCCGCAAGTCGGCTCCGGCTCATTACAGTGAGATCTTCCAGTTTGGTGATGAGCCCTGCGGGCCCATGAACGACAACTGTGGCGTGCACATGAATGCAACTCTCGTCGGACATGCTGGCTACCTGATGGTTCAGGCCATCGGGCCCGAGAAGGCGGGCAAGGTCATGTACTCCGCGCTGGTGCACTACCTGACCGAGACCTCTGATTTCGCAGCGTTTGCCAAGGCAGCGCGCGAGGCATGCGCTCAGCTCTACGGGAGCTCGGGTGCCGAGTGCACGGCTCTTGACGGGGTGATGGTGAAGGTCGGCCTGTGATCGGTGCGCTCGCCGCCCTGGGGTCTTCGGTCACCTGGGCGTTGGGCACGCAGATCTACCCCGAGCTTTCCCGTCGGTATTCTCCATTTGAAGTGAATGGCAGCAGGGCCCTCGTGGCCCTGCCGCTTTTTTTTGCGCTGAGCCTCGGGGTCTCGGGCCCGGAGGGCTGGGCCGGGGTCGACTCTGGGCATCTGGGCTGGTTCGTGCTCAGCATGGTTTCGAGCTATTTTCTGGGCGATGCCTGCTTTCTTTGGAGCACCGAGGCACTCGGGGTTCCGGGTGCACTTGCCATCGCCTCGAGCTATCCGGTCTGGACCGCGCTTGCCTCATGGTTCTTCAAGGGTGAGCCCCCTTCGCTGCAGCAGTCAGTGGGCATCGGGCTTGCCGTAGCAGGGACGCTGCTCGTGATCCTTGCAGGCTCTCGACTCAAGTCAGGCTATGGGCGAGGCGTGATGTTCGGGCTCCTCACCTCGGGCTTTTGGGGCCTGAATGGCTGGGCCGTGGCCGAAGGCGCCAAGGGGCTCTCACCGTGGGTCGGAAACTCGATTCGCATGGTCATTGCGCTGGTTCTCTGCGGGGTGGCCTCGAGTGTGATCCGAAAGCGCCCGCGGCTCGGGATACCCTTTCCCGTGCTGAGTCCGCATCTGCCACTCTTTGCCTTTGAGGCTTTCGGCGGCTCGTGGCTCTTTCTCTACGGACTCACGCACGCAAGCCTACCGGTGGCATCGGCTCTGAGTTCGCTTGCCCCGGTACTTGCCGTTCCGCTGGCCTGGCTGAGGCGCTCCGAGCCTCTTTCCAACGCAAAGGCTGCTGGCGTCGGGCTTGCCGTGCTCGGAGTCATCGTACTCGTCACGGGCTCTTGACGGGCTCGGTCCGAATTCGATTCGGCGGTCAGTTGATGCGCTCCGAGCGCTTCACGCTGCGCAGGTTCTGCGGAAGAACCTTCTTGCGAAGCCGGATCGACTTTGGCGTCACTTCAATCCACTCGTCCTCATCGATCCACTCAAGGCACTGCTCCAGCGACATCTTGCGGATGCCCGCCAGAGTCACCAGAAACTCAGCGCCCGCCGAGCGAATGTTGGTGAGCTTCTTCTCACGGCAGGGATTGACGTTCAGGTCATTGTCCTTGCTGTGCTCGCCGATGATCATGCCTTCATAAACAGGCACGCCAGGGCCCAAAAAGAGGATGCCGCGGTCTTCGAGACCGAGAAGTCCGTACTCAACCGTGTCGCCCGCGCGGTCCGAGATCAGCGATCCGACCAAGCGGTGCGCGATATCGCCCTTATGCTTGTCGTAGCCGAGCAGGATCGTGCTCATGAGGCCCGCGCCGCGAGTGGCGGTGAGGTACTTCGAGCGCATGCCCAGCAGGCCGCGGGTGGGAATGTCGATCTCCAGCCGCACGCGTGCCACGCCTTGTGGCTCGTACTTGGTCAGGATGCCTTTTCGGGTCTGAAAAAGCTGGGTCACTTCGCTTGCAGCCGTTTCAGGCATGTCGAGCACGGCGCGCTCCATCGGCTCGAGCTTCGAGCCGTCTTCAGCCGCCTGGTAGAGAACCTGGGGTTTACCCACCATGAACTCATAGCCTTCGCGGCGCATCTGCTCGATCAGGATCGCAAACTGGAGCTCACCGCGGCCGAGCACGCGGAACTGGTCCGGTGTCGCTCCGTCTTCAAAGCGTAGCGCCACATTGTGGCGCACTTCGCGGAGCAGGCGTTCGCGCAGCTTGCGAGACTGGATGGCTTCGCCCTCGAGGCCGGAGAGGGGCGAGGTATTGACCGAGAAGATCATGCCCAAGGTGGGCTTCTCGACCACGATCCGCGGAAGGGGCTTTCCTTCTTCCGATCCGACGATGGTATCGCCGATTTCGACGTTCTCCGAGCCAGCGAGCACGATGATATCGCCCGCAAAACCCTCAGCCGCATCCACCTGCTTGAGGCCTTCAAAGGCGGCGAGGTGCTGCACATTGAAGCTTTCGTTCATGGCCGCACCTGCGGCATTCACACCGCGGCGGATGATGCGCTGGTTCTTCTTGACCTTGCCCGACATCACACGGCCGATCGCAAGGCGACCGACGTAGTCGGAGTACGAGAGGTTGGAAACGAGCATCTGGAAGCCCGCGTTGTCCTGGGTCTCGGACTCAGGAATGCGGGGAGGGGGGATGTGCTTGAGCATGGTCTCGAACAAGGGTTCAAGCGTGCTCTTGGCCGTACCATCGAGAAGCGGGCGGATGGCGTCGAAATCCGGGGTGCACCAGCCGTGTCGGGCGGCGGCGTAAACGATCGGAAAGTCGAGCTGCGTCTCATTGGCGCCGAGCTCGACAAACAGGTCGAAAGTCTGGTTGACGACCTCTTGAATGCGAAGCCCGTCGGTGCACTCGGGCCGGTCGACTTTATTGATGCAAAGAATCACTTGATGGCCCTGCTGAAGGGCCTTGTGGAGCACGAAACGAGTCTGTGGAAGCGGGCCTTCGGCGGCGTCCACGAGCAGGATCGCGCCGTCGCACATGCCGAGGATGCGCTCGACTTCGCCGCCGAAGTCGGCATGTCCTGGCGTATCGACGATGTTGATCTTGTGGCCTTTGTAGCGAACGGCCGTGTTCTTGGCCATGATCGTGATTCCGCGCTCGCGCTCGAGATCCATCGAGTCCATCACTCGATCGCTCATGGTTTCATGGGCTTGGAAGGTCCCGGCCTGCTTGAGCAGGTGGTCCACGAGCGTGGTCTTGCCGTGGTCGACGTGGGCGATAATACAAAGGTTTCTAAGCTGGGAGGGATTCATGCGACTCGGATTCATAGCCGAGATGCGTCAAGCTTGCGAACTAAAACGACACTTCCCAGTCAAGCGACAGGGTGTCGGGGGGGACCCGTGTCGGGGGAGACAGATGATGGGGCGTTTGATTTTGGATTAGCGTAGAGAAATGCAGATCTCTTTCTCGGGGTGGGTTGGCAGGGGCAAATCCATGTTGGCGTTGGCTGGGTTGGCTGCCTTCGCTTCAGGGTGTTTTTCTGAGGGTTATGTAGTCAAGATCCGGGTCAATGACCCGCTCCCGATCGGTGAGGGGAGCGAGCTTGCCCCGCCTGTTCAAACTCCTAAAGTGATTCTCGATTTTTCGGCAAAGACCGCCGAATACTCCTGCGCCATCCGGGCGGATGCGGGTGCGGCAGGCGGCAAGCTCATCTGCTGGGGATCAAACGCGGTCGCCTACCTGTCCGGCTTGCCGGTAGCAGCTGATGGCGGCCCG
>CAIOHW010000236.1 GCA_903858195.1 Oligoflexia bacterium
ACCAGCGCGGTTCGGTAGCGTAGATGCCCTCAATGAGCGCGACAACCGAAGAGCAAAGCCCGGAGTGCCGGGGAGAATCCGGGTCATCACCGCGCCAGCGAGAAAGGGCGTACTTGATGGCGCCCCCTCGAACGACCCACGCGACGTCGAAGCCCTCGCGTCTGCGCTCGTCTAGCGCTTGCCGGATTCCTTGAGCTCGAGCCATTTTCCAAAGTACCTCGGTGTTTCGAGGCTATGATGCGTGAGCATCCGCCTCACCCAGTCGTTCTCCCTCATCGAATGCCTCTTGCTTGCCCGCTCGAGTGCCTCTCGTAGCTCACGCATGAAAACCTCGCCGGAATAGCGGGCCTCAAGGGCCTCCCACCCCCGGCTCCGGGCCTGCTCCCATGCGGCGGGGTCGTCATGGAGCCTGACGGCGAGGTCCACGA
Source organism: Oligoflexia bacterium (assembly GCA_903858195.1). Lineage (GTDB taxonomy): Bacteria > Bdellovibrionota > UBA1018 > UBA1018 > UBA1018 > CAIOHW01. The sequence goes on from CAIOHW010000236.1 coordinate 429, forward strand.
AATCCCGCGCCGAACCCGCGCCGAGCACGCCCGAATCGGGAGCGCACATGCCCTCAAGTCCCAGCCAGGTTGCCGCCACCGGAACACCATGAGCCCAGCTGTCCGAGACCTTCCCCTTGATGCCGGCCCCAAAACGAACGGGAACGAGGCTTGCGCGCGCAGGTGCGAACACCTCCTGCAACCCGGGCGCCTCGCCCATCACCAAGAACCCACGTCGCGGGGCATGCGCCTCAAACACCTCCTGCGTAGGGTAGGCTCCCCAGATCCGCAGCTCCGCCCCCGGTACGCGCACACGAATCGCCTCCCAGAGCTCGTCCCTGAGCCATCTAAACGCATCAAGATTTGGCGCGTGCCTGAAGTTACCCACAAAGCAGAATCCCGAGCGGCCCCCGTAGCCGAGTTCCAGCCCAGGGGCGTGCTGCCGCTTTGGATATGCGAAGGTAGAAAGAGCAAGCCTCTCTGAATCCACCCCGAATGCTTCAACCAGAAGGTCGCGCTCGACCGGAGAGATCAGCAGCGTGAGATCCACCCGGTGCAGGCTCGAGAGCTCACGCACCACCGCCGTTTCATCCCAGTCTGAAGGAAGCTGCCCGTTTCGTACGAGCAAATCCTCCCCCCTCCGATGAGCCTGCTCGCGCGAGAGCCTAAGAAAGTGCAGGTCCTGCGTGTCGAGAATCTGAAGCCACTCAGGGCAAACGCTTCGCACGCGGGGTCCGTACTGTTCTTCCATCACGAATCGATCGTAGATCACGCCGCAGAGGCCTTGCTCGCGCAGACGAGCCAGCTCTTCGTCAAACGACACATGGTTCAGGCGGATGGGGAGGCACGAAATCCTCCCCTCGCGCTCCAGACCTCGGCAGTACTCAAGCCCCTTGGGGTTGTCGGCCGCCGACGCGAGAACCACTGGATGCCCGAGCGAAAGCAGCCCTTCGATCAGGTTCAGATCCCTAAGCCCTGCCGCCGAAGAAAACGGCTCGGGCCAGACGGTTGAAATGAGGAGCCAGGTCCCTTTTATCATGCTCTTTCCAGTCAGTTTCCCGGCTCAAGCCTTACCACCATGCATGTCGTGTTGCAGCAGCTCGAAAAGCCTGCGATTCTCATGGAATGGAACTCCATTCAGCGAACTGGGACTTCTGGCAGCTTGTGCAGTACTTCGGCCCGCGCGTGCTCTTTGCCGTCCTCTGCGGCGGACTCGTGGGCCTCGAGCGCGAGCTCAAGAACAAGCCTGCCGGGATCAAGACCAACATCCTGATCTGCCTGGGCGCAACCCTCTATACATCGGTTTCGATCCTGCTCTCGGGTGCGAACACTGGCTCCGGGGGCCAGTACGGAGATCCCTCCCGAATCGCGGCCCAGATCGTCTCGGGAATTGGTTTCCTGGGTGGGGGCACGATCATCCAGGCCCGCGGCACCATCCTCGGACTCACCACTGCCGCCACCATCTGGGTCGTGGCCGCAATCGGCATCTGCGTCGGGCTCGGCCACTGGGACATCGCCGTAGCGTCCTCAGTGATTGTAGTCGTCGTGCTCGTGGCCACGAACTTCTTTGAAGACCGGATCCTGGGCCGCTCGCTCACTTTTGCCTGCGAGATCCTGGTCGATGACCCCGATGGCCAGGTCCGCCAGTCCATCACCGACTCGCTGTCGCAAAACGACCTGATCTTGGACGACTTCGACATCGAGAGCCGCGACAAGCTCTCGAAACTCACCGTCAAGTACAGCGGACACCGGAACAATCACAAAAAGTTCATCCTGCAGCTCTGGAGCCGCCCGGGCATCCGCGAGGTCAAGCAGGTCTAGCCCATCAGGCGCCTCTAGCCCGACCGAATCCCCTGCAGCGGAGCAAGCTTTGCCGCCCGGCGGCTGGGATATTGGCAGGCCAAAAGCACGATCACGAGGGCAAGCACCGCGATCAGGAGATAAACTCCAGGCTGGAAGCTCACG
>CAIOHW010000237.1 GCA_903858195.1 Oligoflexia bacterium
GCCTTGGGCAAGGATCGGCTGGTAGTCGCGCATGAGTGAGATGAGTCGCTCTACGTCCTGGCGAGCAATCGGATTGCTGATGCCGGCCGAATACTCGATGCCGTAATCAATGAGATTCTGCCAAGGGACCGAGTCGCGACCCATGCGACGAAAAATTTCATTGGTGTGGGTGGCGCCCCGGCTCCACGCATCCGCGACCTGCACCAGAGTCCCGAAATGCTGGGCCCTGAAGCTCTCTTCATCTGGACTACCCATGAACCGCTGGACGAAGGGTCGCAGAGTCGCCTTGATGACTCCGCGGTCGTAAGAAACCCAGGACGCAGGCATCGAATCGATGAGGGCGTCGATGAGCGGAAGCCGCCAGCGGCCCCCGTGCTGCGCCATCGCCTGTGATACCGCTCCGGCAATGTCGACCATCAGGCGTGAGAAAACAGGCCTGCGCTCATAAAACTCCCGGCCCGCAGAGTCGGTCCCAGCCTTTGCGATGATCCATAGCGGCCCGCCCAGCCTGCCGGCCAAACGCGCCATCTCGCGCCAGGCATCAGGCTCGATCGAATCCTGGGCCCCGCCTACCAAGAGGTTCTTTGCAGCAATGACGGTCTCGGCGAGTGCGGGGTCGAGCTCAACGCCAAACCGACGGCACTCGGTGATAAAGGTCCGAATGGCCTCGAGGCTGAAAGCGGCATCGGCGCGTTCAGGCAGCAAGCCCGCCAGCCTTTCGCCTGCGGTGCGGGCGACATCCGAGAATCGAATCAAATCCTCGTCGCTGGGTCCGCGGGATGCCGCACGGATCTCCCTCAGGATGTCGATCGAGATGGCATGGATCTCACGGAGGTTCGAAAGCAGGGTTTCGAGCTCGGCTGCCGTGATGTGCGAGCCACTCCCTCCCAGAAGGGCAGCCTTGAGCTCAAAGCCCGCCCGAACGAGATCTGCAGACAACGGAGCCGACGTCACCAGAAAATTCGAGGCAAAAACACGCATGTCCTCGACGTTGTAACCCTCGGAGTCAGTTGGCCTGACGAACTTCTGGAAAGTCTCGATGTTGCCGCTCACGCAGTCCATCGAGGCATTCCACTCCGCCTCTCCCAACGTGCCGTCGGCATAACCCTTCAACGACTCAGAGAACCCGTCGAGGCATCCCATGGATGAGCCGCCAAACGCCATCTTGCGAATGGCCCCGAGCTTCTCGCCCAGGATCCCGCAACCGGAGCCCGAGGTGGCCAGCATCACTCCGGCCAGAAGCGGAAAAATCCTCATGCTTCGCCTAGAAGACATAGGTCAGCCTCCCCTGGAAACGGTCATTGCCCTGGTAGGGCCCGAGGAGCCCCGTACTCGACTGATCCACTGAAAACAGGTCTGCACCCACGCCCAGCCGCCAGCGGCTACGCGGCAGAAGGTATTGAGCTTCAGCCGAAAGCCAGCTTCCCTGCCCCTCGAAGTCCCTGACAAACGCCGTGCTGTAACGCAGGCGCTCATGGGCCTCCCAATGCAAGGCGGCCCGGGCCGAGTGTTTGAAGCGGAATCGGCTGGGTAGCGCGATCTCAACATCCCCATCGCTGCTCTCTGATGAGGAAGCCTGCTCATTGACCGAAAGCCAGCCCGCTTCGAACTGCAGGGGACGAACCGGACGCCAACCCATTCCGAGAGAACTGAGTGTCGCAGCGCCTAGCTGGGAGCTGCTGCGGCCGGACGGCAGTGCATCAGGCATCGGAAGCTCACGAGTCAGCGAACCCCATGCCTCAAACGAGCGGGCCTTCCAGCCCGCTTCCAGCGTGGCGATCCGATGGTTGACGACGCGAGGATTTAATGTGGCGTCAATGAACTGTGTGGGTTGGAGAACGAGCCCGGCCGATGCGCTCACGTCAACCGAGTTGATGGGCTTCACGCCAGCGGTGAGCGAACTCCACGGTCCGTTTTGTTCCTCTCCCACTCGAATCTGTGTGATGGCAGAAGGGTGCAGCACCAGTTCGCGAATCCCCGGCATGACCAGCGAGTAACGGATGGGCACACTCTGATTGAGGAGGCTCACGCTCTCAAAGGGAATGGCGGCATCGGGATTGGGCGATACCAGTTTTCCATTCTCAACCCGCAAGGGAACTCCCCGCTCGGGAAGGAAGACGGGCGATCCAAATGCACGCAGCGAGAAGATCTTGGATCGGTACTCGTAAGAGAGTCCAAATAGGCCAACTTGCGCGGGCTTGAGCGGATTCCAGCTGAATCGCGGTGCCCAGGCCCCCATCGACCATGCCTCATCCATGCGGCTCCACCCCTGAATGCGGCGTCCCAGGGTGATGGAATGCAGGGATGAGAACCGATCTGAGGTCTTGAGATAGAATTCCGGCGCCTCGGGCGTGAGCGAACGGGCATCGGATGCAAAGCCATTCAGAGTCACGCTGGTGCGGGCCTCGATCAGTTTCGAGGCTCCCAACACCGCATCGCGCTCGTACTGCAGCGCAAATGCGGCGCCGCTGGTGAAGCGATCGGGTGAGGTTCGAAGATAAGAAATCGACTGCAGCTCGGCCGAGCCGCCAGCAAGCACCAGGCTCGGGCAGGCAAGAAGAAGGGCGGCAACTGCGTTTACGAGTAAGACCTTTCCTTGGGCTCTCATTTCAGTCGGTACAACGGCCATCCGGTGACCTGTTCTATTTTCGACCAAAACTTCTCCCAAGTTGAGGCCAAATTGAGGCCAGTCTGAGGAATGATTTTTGACGCCGCATTTCAGGCAATTTCTGCCCAGTCAGGCCCCCCATGCGTGCGTGATGCGGTCAATTCTGCTATCTGTCCATCACCATGCTCGACGCTTTTGCCAGCTCGTTCGGACTCGTCGCCGCAAGCGAGATGGGCGACAAGACCCAGCTCCTCGCCTTCTCGCTCGCAGCACGTTTCAAAAAGCCTTTGCCCGTGCTGCTCGGGATCTTCGTTGCCACCGTACTCAACCATGCGCTGGCTGCTGGAGCCGGATCCTGGGTCGCCGCACGAATCGATCCAGACTGGCTTTCTCGCATCCTGGCCGGTCTATTCTTTGCGTTTGCACTCTGGACGCTCAAGCCCGACACGCTCGATGAAGATGGCGACAGCGGTTCACGAACGAGCACACTTGGAGCATTCTGGGCGTCTTTGATATTCGTGGTTCTGGCCGAGATGGGCGACAAGACCCAGCTCCTCGCCATGGCGTTCGCCACCCGCTACAAGGCGACGACGGTCCTCTGGGGGGTGTTTGTCGCCACAGCTCTCAATCA
>CAIOHW010000238.1 GCA_903858195.1 Oligoflexia bacterium
CCTGACTCTTGCGAACCACCATGAGTCCGGGATCAGCCGGAATACTGAAACGGTTGACCACCGCCTGAAGCGCACGACGAAAAAGCGGCGCAGCGGTTTCGGATGCATAGTAGACGCCCTTGGGACCATCCAGTGCGGCGTAAATCACGAGCCTCGGCTCCACGCCGCGAGCGAAACCCACGAAACTCGCGATGAAGCGGGACTTCGAATACTTTCGCGTGAGGGGATCCACCGTCTGGGCGGTTCCCGTCTTGCCTGCCACTTCATACCCCTCGAGCGCGGCCTTCTCGCCTGTTCCGTCCTGCTGCGTGACCAGTGAGAGGGCCTCCTGAACCTGTTCGGCAACTGCAGGGCTCAACACCCTTCTGGGCCGTTCACTCTGGGAGGGGTCACCCTGAGACGGGTTCTGGACGAGGGTGGGCTGCACGAGCCAGCCGCCATTTAGAAAGGCAGCATAGGCACGCGCCATCTGGATCGGAGTGACCAGGATTCCCTGCCCAAAGCCGATGTTCGCAAGGGTGAGCGGTTGCCAGGATTTCCTGGGCGGCACCTTGCCCGTAATCTCTCCGGGAAAGCCCATCCCGGTACGCGAACCAAAACCCAGCTGCTGCAGGGTCTTGGCATAGGCGTCAGCCCCGATCTTCATGGCAAGCTTGGCTGAGCCCACGTTGCTCGAAACCTGGATCATGCGCTTCAGGCTGATCCATTCGTAGCGCTCATGCGACTCGGCCTCGGAGATCCGCCTGCCCTGCACGGTGAAGCTTCCTCGGTTGCCCCACACCTGGTCAGAGAGTTTCATTCCGCTCGAGAGAGCCGAAGCCAGTAGTACGGGCTTGAGAGTGGAACCGGGCTCATATCCGTCGGTGAGGACGCGATTTCTTCGATGGTCGCCCGGTGCAGTACGAAAATTGGGGTCAAACGAGGGCTCATTGGCAAGCGCCAGGATCTCGCCGTTCACTGCATTCATCACGATGACGCTGCCGCCCCGTGCGCCGGTCTGGGCAACCGAGAACTTGAGCTCCTGCTCAATTGCGTACTGGAGCGAGGCATCGATGGTGAGCTTGACCGGCTCACCGTCCTGCACGCTTCCGGCTGCAGCCGCATCGAGAAAAGTGGCTCTGCCGAGTGCATCCTTCGTTGCGTCGACCGAGACGAACTTTCCTTTGAGACGTGAGTTGAACCAGAGTTCAACCCCCTCCGTGCCATCCGAGTCGACATTCGTACCGCCAAGCAACTGAGAGGCCAGTTCGTGATGGGGGTAGACGCGCTTGCTCTCGCGAACGAGCCAGAGGCCTTCTGGTAGATCGCCGTCGGCCGCGATGACCTGCATCTTCTTGAGGAGATTGAGATCAGATTCCGAAAGATGGCGCCGGATCCATGTAAAATCGCGCTTGTCGCGAACCTTCTGCCGCAGACGCTCAAAGGGGATATCCAGTGCTCTTGAGAGGAGCCGGAGCAGGTCCCTCCGGTTTCGAAGCTTGCCGGGATTTGCAGCCAGGCTCTGGCTCTCGATGTTCACGGCGAGGGCTTCGCCATTGCGATCGAGGATCGTGCCGCGCTTTGGACTGAGCAGGACCTTGCTCTGGAACTGGCGACGCGCCATGCGCTCCAGCCGCTCGTCCTTGAGGACCTGGATGGTGAATGCACGCCCGGCAACAACCAAAGCGGCACAGACCACAGCCCTCGAGATCCACTTGAGGCGCGAATTCATTTTGAAAGCCCCATGTAGATGACCTGGTCCGGACGGGGCTGTCCCAACTCGAATTTCGCTTTTGCGATGGACTCCAGCCTTCGCGGCGACTTCAACCCAGCCACCCGAAGCTCAATCTGCTCCCGGTCCTGCTGCAGGCTTCTGATGCTCTTCTCAGCCTGACTCACGTCGTAGGTGGCACCGACAACACCCAGCCGAACCCAAACGGTGAGGACAGTAAACCCCAGTAGGACAGGCCAGACCCAGCGGGGAATGAGGGATGAACGGCCCGATGCTGCGATCCTGCTCCTGCTGCTTCCGACCTTCCTGGTACGGCTGCTCATGCGTGAGTATCCTTTCAATTCTCGATTCGCTTTTCGGCGATCCGAAGCTTGGCGCTCCTGGCTCGCGGATTGGCTGCAAGCTCCGACTCGCCGGCCTCCACAGGCTTCCGGGTGACGGGCGTCCATGGCGAGGACTCCTGCTTCCCTGAAAATGCCTGCTTGATGCGGCGATCCTCGAGGGAATGGAAACTCAATAGAGCAGCCCTTCCACCCGGGGATACCAAAGAGGGTAGCACGACATCGAGCAGCACATCGAGTTCGCCAAGCTCGTCATTGACTGCAATCCGGAGGGCCTGAAAGGTCCGAGTGGCAGGATGGATCTTTCCGTGCCTCGCCGGGGGCGGAAAGCATCCGGCGACCAGTGCCGCAAGCCCGGTCGTGGTGTCAGGAAGTTGACCTGCCGAGCGGGCCTGCACGATCCGGTGGGCGATCTTTCGTGAAAGCCGCTCTTCTCCGAGCGTCCAGAGCAGGTCAGCAATCGATCGCTCCGGCTCGGTCGCCAGAATCTGCCGGGCGGTACGCCCCTTGGAGGGATCAAGCCTCATGTCGAGCGGACCCTCGAGCCTGAAACTCAGTCCCCGCTCGGGTGAGTCGATCTGATCGCTTGAAAACCCAAGATCTGCGAGCACCCCAAGGACGGGCATGCCTCGAAGCTCCTCTGGAAGTCCGCCGGCAAGGCCGGAAAACCGTGAATGCACCAGCCTGAGCCTGCCCTCGGAAATCGGACCGGCAAATCGCCGGGTAGCTACAGCAATCGCATCTGCATCCTGATCGACGGAAACCACCTGGTGGGCCGCGCCCAGGGGAGTCGCAAGAAGTCTTTCCAGCATGGCGCCCGTATGACCTCCCCCGCCCAACGTGCAATCCACGAATACGGCGGGTTGAGGCGAGCGCACAAAGGGAACCATCAGGCCTTCAACGATCTCCTCGAGGAGGATCGGAATGTGGCGGGTCACCGTCGGGGCTCCGATTGCAGGGTAAAGGTTGCTGGCCCCTCATTGACGAGCTCCACCCGCATGTCGGCCTGAAAGATTCCTGCCTGCGTGGGGACTCCAAGTCTGCGGCTCGTCTCGACGGCCTGCTCAAAGAGAATGCGGGCATGCTCGGGCGAACCGGACCTTGTAAAACTCGGCCGATTTCCCTTGGTGAGATCTGCAAGCAGTGTGAACTGCGAAACCAGCAGGTGCTCACCGCCAATATCGAGGATGCTCCGGTTCATCTTGTCCATACCCTCGTCGGCGAAGATTCGGAGCTTCGCGATCCGCTCCATCAGATGCTCGCACTGCTCCGGGCCATCATCGGGTTCGACCGCCAGGAGGGTGAGGATTCCCCGGCCGATCGAGGCGACGCGCTTTCCGTCCACATCCACTGCGGCTCTGGAAACCCTTTGCAGAACAGCCTTCATCCTAGAACAGCCTTCATGTCCCTCAGTTCCCGAGCAGGTAGTGCTCGATGGCGCGCCGAGCGACATACGAGGACTTCACCCGCCACTGCTCCTTATGGATGGTCAGGGCGGCAAGCGCGATCGAACGACCTCCTGCACGGCCAAAGCCCACGAACCAGTCGTACTTCCCCGGAGGATCATATCCGGTGAGCGAACCGGTCTTCCCCCCCACATCAATCGTCGAGGACTGTCCCCTGAAAAACCCTCGAAAACTTTTTCGTGAAGTCCCCGAAACGACGGTCTGCCGCATCAGCTCGCGCAGCTCCGAGGCCACCTCGGGAGGCACCGTGAGCGCAGGCTCGCCGACCTCGGCCTGATACACCAGATCTCCGTCGGGCAGATGCACGGACTCCACGGCATGTGGCTGCATCATCTTGCCGTCATTCACGATGGAGGCTGCGATCAGGGCTCCCTGGAGCGGACTCATCGTGGTTTCGCGAGTGAATCCCGAGGCAGTCTCGGCCAAGGACCAGGCGTCCGCATTGGCAGCGATCTGGGCTCGTCCGGGCTGCACGGGCAGGTCGGAGGCGATCTCGCGATTGAAGCCGAAACGGGAGGCATAATCGCGAAGCTTGTCGGCGCCCACACTGAAGGCTCCGATTTTTCCGAATACGGTATTGATCGACTGGGCAAACGCATCCCTGAGAGAAACGTGACGGGTCCAGCGATTGGTGGATTCTTTGAGAACATTGCTGCGGTAGAGCGAATGGTTCGACCCGTTGAAGGCCACCCGCGTGTCGGCACTGAAGCGCTGCTCGGCGATCGCCGCCGCTGCCGTCACGACCTTGAAAACGGAGGCCGCAGGAAAGGTGGCTCGGAGTGCAAGGTTGTCATCCAGCGAAGTCGCGCCCTGGGAGCTCCTTCCCTGCCTCTCGTGGCTGACCAGCGCAAGGATCCGTCCGGTCTGCGGATCGATTGCGGCAAAGGCCCCATGGTCGGGAAGATACTGCCGAAAAATCGACTCGACCGCGGACTGCAGCCCGGCATCAAATGTGTATTGTACGATCGCTTCTTGTGGGGGCTTACCGGCAGCTGATCCGGGAATCGAAATCAGGCCGGGCAGCCCGGACCAGGAGCGATCGCCTCCCGCCCCCCGCGTTGCATCCACTGAAGAAAGAGCTCGCGCAAGATCGGTGCGTGAAATCACCGACCGTCGCCCGAAGCGACTCGCAAGCCAGGTGCGATCCCATTTGGCGAGCACTCCGACCCCGGTTACCGCAAGCGCGAAAAGCACGACTGGAACCCAAAGGCGTGATGGCGCCGGAGTGCGCCATCGGGAGCCCTTGCGCGCTTGAAGGTGGACGAGTCGTCGCGACATGGACACACAGTCTGACTTGCCGGATCTTTGCGGTCAATCATCGGCTGGTGTGTGCCGGCAGACGCTGGCGTCAGTGGTCTGACATCTCGAAAACCATGCGCTCGGCGAGAGCTGCTTCGCGAAGCTCCTCGCTCAACATCGATGCGCGAACCATCTTGGAGAGGATGCTCTCAACCGTTCGCCTGGCGTAAGGGCTAAGCCTCTTCTCACGGAAAGATTGTGAATAACGCCTTGGGCTCGGAAGCAGCATGGCCAGGAAGGCCCCTTCACGGGCACCCAGCTCGGACGGATGCTTGCCAAAGTAGTACCGGGAGGCCGCGCCGATCCCATGAATCCCTGGGCCCCATTCTGCGATGTTGAGGTAGACCTCGAGGATCCGGTTCTTGGATACCTTGCGATCGAGTCTCACCGCCAGCACCAGCTCCTTGAGCTTTCTCCAAAGAGTCTTTTCCTTGTTCAGAAAAACGTTCCGAACCACCTGCTGGGTGATCGTACTTGCGCCCCGGGCAAACTCACCCTTCTCGAGGTCGTGTTCGATGGCTTCGCGAATCTGGCCCAGATCGTAGCCAGGGTGGGAGTAAAACGCCCAATCCTCGCTCACGACGACAGCATCGATGGCGGCCCGCGATACGGCCGACAGCGTAACCCAGCCAGCCGGCCGGTTCCGGCGAAGGACCACCTCGGGCGGCTCGTCACCGTCTCCTCCGGGAGACGCTCCACGTAAAACCGGGTACTGGTCGGCAATCACCTCGACCGGCGGAAATTCCTGCCGCACCCGCTCAATGAAGACGTACACGAGCAGCGACAGCCCGAGGACGATCGAGAGCAGCACTGGCAGGAACGAGCCTGAATTTCTGGAAGGACGCTGGGGTAAGGCGCGGCGCACGGGGTAAAACTCCGCTTGTTTCGGTATGACCCAAAATGTAGACTCGACGCGTGCAAATCAAGAAAAAAACTCAACAAAGTCTGCCGGGACTGAAGGGAAATGCGTTCCTCGTCCCCAACGACAACCGCATCTACAGCAACACCAAGAAGGCCAAGATTGCACGCGACATCCTCGAGCGCTACACGGGGAGCCCGGTTGATCGCTTCCGCAAGCAGATCATCCTCACCAACTTCGATTACTACGTCGAGCGGTTCGACAACCTCTGCGGCGACGAGCGCTACAAGGGCTCCGCCATGCGCGTCGTCCACAGCTCCAAAGAAGACGTCTCAATCATCGACTTCTCGATCGGCTCACCGACGGCAGCACTCATCATCGAAATCCTTTCCGTGGTCGAACCCAAGGCCGTGCTGCTGCTCGGCATGTGCGGCGGCCTCCATCGCTCGCTCAAGGTCGGCGACTTCATCCTTCCGACTGCCGCCATTCGAGACGAGGGCGTTTCACGCCACTTCATGCCCTCGCAGGTTCCGGCGCTTCCCACCTTCAAGATCCAGAAATTCGTGTCTGATATCGTGGTCGAACGCGGCCTCGACTACCGCACCGGCGTGATCCACACGACGGACTATCGCTTCTGGGAGTTCGATGATCGCTTCAAGGCCAACCTCTACGAAGAGCGTGCGCTTGCGATCGACATGGAGACCTCCACCCTTTTTGTCGCTGGCTTTGCCAGCAAGGTGCCGATCGGGGCGCTCCTGCTCGTATCGGATCTCCCGCTGCAGCGGGGCGGTATCAAGACCAAGAAGTCGGCCAAGGCCGTCTTCAGGAAGTTCACCGATCTGCATCTCGAGATCGGTATCAAGTCGATGAGTGAAATCGCCGTGCGCGGCGAACACATCAGGCACTATCGCTGGTGACGACGGGAAAGAGATCGATGCTCAAGAAATTCTTAGACTTCTTCACGAACGACCTCGCAATCGACCTGGGCACGGCCAACACCTTGGTCTACGCCCGTGATCGCGGCCTGATCATCAACGAACCCTCGGTTGTGGCCATCCACCGCAACGCCCGCGGCCAAACCCGCGTGCTTGCCGTCGGCAAGGAAGCCAAGGACATGCTGGGCCGCACGCCGGGCTCGATTCAGGCCATCCGTCCGCTCAAGGACGGCGTGATCGCAGACTTTGAAGTCACGCAGTCGATGCTCAAGTACTTCATCCAGAAATCGAGCGAGCGTCGCACCCTGATCCGCCCGCGCATCATCATTTGCATCCCCTTCGGGATCACGCAGGTTGAAAAGCGCGCCGTAAAGGAATCGGCCCAGTCGGCCGGAGCACGCGAAGTCTATCTGATCGAGGAGCCCATGGCGGCGGCACTTGGCGCCGGCCTTCCGATCCGCGAACCCAGCGGCAACATGATTGTCGACATCGGCGGGGGAACGACCGAAGTGGCCGTGATCTCGCTGGGCGGCATTGTGTACTCCCGCTCCGTGCGCGTGGCGGGCGATAAGTTCGACGAAGCGATCGTTCAATACATCAAGCGCAAGTACTCGCTGCTCATCGGTGAACGCACTGCCGAGCAGATCAAACTCTCCATCGGCTGCGCATACCCCTTTGAAGAAGAGAAGACCTACGAGGTCAAGGGACGCGATCTGATCAGCGGCGCCCCGAAAACCATCGAAGTCAACTCTGAAGAGATCCGCGATGCACTTGCCGAACCGGTCTCAGCGGTTGTCGACGCCATCAAGACGGCGCTCGAACGGACACCTCCTGAACTGGCTGCCGACATCGTCGATAACGGAATCATTCTCGCAGGCGGCGGATCACTGCTGGCCAACCTCGACATCCTCATCAAGGAGAAGACGGGCCTCCCGGTCGCCCTTGCCGAAGACCCGCTCACCTGCGTGGTCAGGGGTTCTGGAAAGGCCCTCCAGGACATGGATCTCCTTCGAAAGGTGACGATTGTCTGATCCTCGGGGTTTTGTTCCGATCCCGGAGATCAATGACGCCCTGAAGCTCGTCCGGGACGCCTGCAAGCTCGGCTCATCAGCCACCACCTGGACCCGCGATCAGGGCGTGGTGGTTTCAGCACGGCTGGGCGGGTTTGACTTCAACCAGAAGATCTTCTCTCTCAAGCTGCCAGATGGGCTCGATCCCCGGGATTTCCAGGATCGAATGACGCGGGATCCGGCGATCTTCATCAGCTGCAAGGCCCACGACCAGACGCTGTTCTTCAAGGTGACGTTTTCCGCGATCGATCCCAGCCAGGGTCTGGTCATTCTCAGGCTTCCCGAGTCGGTCTACCGTGCCCAGCAGCGCAAGCATCCCAGAGCACTGGTCAAGGACCGACGCGACATTCGGCTCACCCACCCTGACCCGGCCAATCCCAATCGCACCCTGGAACGCAGAGTCTACGACCTGAGCCTGGGTGGCGCCTCGCTGGTCCTCTTTTATGGCGAAGAGCGACACTATCATGTTCGACAGCGCCTCGAGGCCATCACTCTCGAGCTTGCCGGCCTGACCATCAAGACCTGGGGTCTGGTGCGGCATCTTCAGGTCTTTCCTCCCGATTCGGCGATGCAGGGAGTGCAGCTCGGAGTGGAGTTCTTCAATCTGGGCCCGGTCGAGAAAAAGGCGATCACCACACTTGTAGAAGAAGAAATCCGACGCCAGTTTGCAGCCGTGGAGGGTTGACTGTGGCCTACGACCGCAAGGACTACTACTTTCATAAGGCCAAGTCCGAGAATTACGCTGCCCGCTCAGCGTTCAAGCTCGAGGAGATGGACCAGCGCTTCAAGATCCTCAAGGCAGGGATGCAGGTGCTTGATCTGGGGGCCGCTCCGGGGTCTTGGTCCCAGTATGCATCCCGAAAGCTCGGTTCACAGGGCCGGATCCTCGGCATCGACCTGCAGGAGATCAAGCTCGACCTCCCCAATGCCACTTTCATCCAGGCAGATCTTCGAGACCTGAATCTCGAGGAGATCTTCAGGCAGAAGGGCTTTCCCCCGCCCTTTGATCTCGTGATGTCGGACATGGCTCCGAGGACCACCGGAATCCGGCTTCAAGACCAGATGCGCTCGCTTGAGCTCTGCGAGCTTGCCCTGGAGATCGCGCTCAGGAATCTCAAGGCCAAGGGAACTTTCATCGCCAAGCTTTTCCACAGCGAGGATTTTGATTCCTTCAGGCAGAAGCTGCGCAAGGCGTTTGCCAAAGTCGAGGTGCTCAGGCCCAAGAGCACCCGCAAGGAGAGCAAGGAAGTCTTCCTGCTCGGCCTTTCCCGCATCCCCTCGCCCTAGCGGATCGGATTTGTCGTGGGGCACTTGGGGCGGGGTGCGACCACATCCTGTACGATGATGGACCAGAGCCTGCGCACGGATTGATTGAGCGAGCCGTTGATGACCGCCACCACCAGGATGGCAAGAAAAAGCATCAGCACGTACTCGACCACAGCCTGGCCCTCAGGACGCTGTTTCATCCCCTGAGTTTTAGGTAGGCTTGTGAATCATGACAAGCAATGCGAGCGGAGGGGCTCGGTCCCCCTCGATCCTGGCCATCCTGATCCCCATCCTCGTCGTGCTCATCGTGGCCTGGGGTGCCTTGAGCTTCCTGCGCTCACGGATTCAGGCCCACCCGGCAAGCAATGCCGTCGTTGATTTCAAGGTGGGAGCCACCCTTCCCGATCTCAAGTTCGAGGCGCTCGATGGCAGCTCGGTGCTCCTGTCTCAGGGCAAGTCCAAGGTGCTCCTCATCAACTTCTGGGCCACCTGGTGCGAAGCGTGTATCGATGAGATGCCCTCGCTCGTCAGACTTCATGAACGTTTCTCCAGTCAGGGTGTGGAGATCTATGGGGTGAACCTCGACGAAAAGCCCGCTCAGGCGATTCCTGCCACTGCAGGCGAGTTCAAGATCAAGTTCCCAAACTTCATCGATCGCGACGACAAGCTTGGCGATGCCTTTGACGTGCATGCCATCCCCTTCACGGTGATCGTCGATCCCTCACGCAAGGTGCTCGAGACCGTGGCAGGCGACCGGGACTGGACGAGCCCCGCTTTTGTAGAAAAGCTTCGCGGCTGGCTGGCTCAGGCCGACCAGGCAAAACGATAGTAAAGCTCCTCAAAGCGCTCGAACGGGAGGACCGCGAATGCGGCGTCACGCCCGACTTCGAGTGTCCCTCGCCGACTCTGAAGACCCAGCGCGCAGGCCCCGTTATAGGTCACCGCCGCAAAGAGTTCGGCCCGGGTCATCCCGAGGTGGAGTGCTGCGATGGTCATGATCGAAGGCAGGTTCAGAGTCATGCAGGTGCCTGGATTGAAGTCCGTAGCCAGTGCCACGCGCACGCCCGCATCCAGTAGCCGGCGGGCGGGGGCATGCGAAGCCTTCAGGTAAAACGCAGTCCCCGGCAGCAGCACTGCAGTCGTGGCGGACTCAGCCAGCGCGCGAATTCCCTGCTCAGAGACTTGGAGGAGGTGATCTGCCGACAATGCACCCAACTGGGCTGCAAGTGCGGCTGACTCGGTATTGGAAAGTTCATCGGCATGGACCTTCACGGCAAGACCGAGCGATCGAGCCCGCTCGAGGATCCGTCTTCCCTCATCCAGCGTGAAATAACCGCGATCAATAAATACATCTGCTGCTTCGGCCAGGCCAAGTTTGGCGACCTTGGGAAGGGTGCTCGTTACGATCTCTTCCACGTAACTCGATCGTTCAACCCCAGGAGGCGTGGCGTGGGCTCCAAGATAGGTGGACTGGAAGTGGACTGCAGGAAAGCGGCTTCGAAGCTTCTGGATCACCTCAAGCTGCTTGAGCTCGGTCGCCTCATCCAGGCCGTAGCCGCTCTTGATCTCGATCGTGCGAACTCCATACGAGATCGCCTCACGGACACGCGCAGACGCCAGGCGCAGGAGCGTCGAGGAGGTGGCCTCGCGCGTCGCACGCACGGTGCTCAGGATTCCGCCGCCTGTTCGGGCGATCTCCTCGTAGGTCGCCCCACCGCAGCGGCGAGCGAATTCATCGGACCGGTCGCCAGCAAACACCAAGTGGGTGTGGCAATCCACCAAGCCCGGAATCAGAGCCTTCTTACCGCCCAGATCCAGGGTATTGGGCTTGCGTCGATACTCTCGCGGCAACTCTGAGGAGGCACCGAGCCAGAGCACTCGGCCCGGAACATCACCTGTAGGACCGGCCAAGACCTCGTATACGAGAGCACCGTCCCGGATTCGGCCCAGATCAGCCTCTACCGGGTGACGTCCATCCTTGCTTCTCAGGCCGGCCCCCGTCAGGAGCTCCGACGCGTGGACCAGGGCCTTCCATCGGGGCTTTCGTTTCACGACATGGAGTTTAACCCAGCAGACCGATGCGTGCC
>CAIOHW010000239.1 GCA_903858195.1 Oligoflexia bacterium
CCCTGAGCGCGGCCGAGAATGTCGAATACTTCCTGATCCAGCAGGGCGTTGCTGCCGGTGAACGGAGGCAGCGCGTGCAGGAGGCCATGGAGGCTGTCGGGATCTGGGACAGGCGCGACCACCGCCCCCTTGAGCTGAGCGGAGGCCAGCGTCAGCGCGTGGCTCTCGCAAGGGCCGCCGCCAAGCGCCCCAAGCTCATCCTGGCCGACGAGCCCACGGCAAGCCTGGATCAGGAAACGGGCCGGGAGATCCTGAGCGTGCTCGACTCGCTCAGGCAACGGTTTGGCACAGCCACGGTGGTGGCAAGCCATGATCCGATGGTGCTTGCGTCGGCGGCTCGCAACCTCCGGCTGCAGGACGGCAGGGAGGTGGGCGCATGAGTTCCGTGCAGAAGTTCTTCTGGGTTCTCAAGCTGTCGCTGCGCAATCTCGCTCGGCAGCCGCGTCGAACCGTTGCTGTGCTGCTGACGGTGGGTGTGGGGAGCGCGTCGCTCTTTCTGTTTCAGGGCTTCAATACGGGCATCATGAACCAGTACCGCGAGAACTCGATCCACGCGAGGTATGGGCACGGCCAGCTTCATACGCGCGGATATCGCGACACAATCCATGAAAAACCCTGGGAGCATTGGATCGAAGATCCCGCCTCGCTTGGGCAGAAACTCATTGGGTTCGAGCGCATCAAGCAGGTGTTTCCTCGAATCGAGTTCTTTGCACTCCTCACCAACGGGAGCATCAATGTGAGCGGCCGGGGAACGGGAGTGGATGGCGTGGAGGAGTCGAAGTTCTTCCAGACTCTCAATGTCGAGGAGGGCAAAATGCTCGAGGGAGAGCCGGACGGCATCCTGCTCGGACGCGGGCTTGCCAATGCCCTCAATCTCGAACCGGGTGATACCGTGACGGTCCTCGCCAACACGGTGAATGGCTCGCTAAACGGAGCGGATCTCGTCGTCACCGGGATCTTCCATACGGGTAGCAAAGAGTTCGATGATGTTGCCTTCAGGATCCCGCTTGCCCAGGCACAGGCGCTCCTCGATACCTCGCGCGTGGAGTCGGTGGCCCTGGGGCTTGACTCCCACGAGTCGTGGCCCGCGGTGGCAGGGCGCATCTCTCGCGAGTTCCCCGAACTGTCGGCGACCGAGTTTGCCGTTCTGGACAAGATCTATTACCAAAACTCTGTTGATTGGTTGAAGTCGCAGTTTGGCGTGATCCGTTTGATCATCCTCCTGATTGTCGTGCTTGGAATCTTCAATATTGTCGCGACTGCCATCCTGGAGCGAAAGGCCGAGATCGGAAATTTGCGGGCAAACGGGGACTCACGGGCCGGAGTGCTTTTCCTGCTGGTCAGCGAGGGAATGATGCTCGGGATTGTCGGAGCGGCGCTCGGCATCGCCTCTGCATGGGCGCTGAATTCGACGCTCATGGCAAAGGGCATCCTCATGCCTCCGGCACCCGGATTGACCCGGCAGTTCCATGTCCGCATGGAACTCGACTGGGTGACCGCATGGCTGACATTTACACTGGGGTCGGCCTGCTGCCTGGTGTCGAGCCTGTTTGCAGGGCTCCGGGTGGCGAGACTTTCAATCGGCGAGGCACTGCGCTCAACATGATCCCAGACGTTCGTATTTTGCTGATGCTCGTGTTTCCGGTAGCCGCAATCGCGGCCCCATCCCTCAATCCGGAGGCCATCCTTCGCAAGGTGGACGCGATTCGAAATCCATCCGAGAGTTACGAAATGCGCGTACGCATCGGCGAGAGCCGCTTCATGGCGATGATCCAGGGCGCGAATCGCACGGTGGTGAGGACGCTTGAGCCGGCGCGTGACCGCGGACGTGATCTGCTGATGATCGGCGAGGAGATGTGGGCCTATATCCCGAATCTCAAGCGTGCCGTCCGTGTCAGCCTCTCTCAAAAGCTCACCGGCCAGGCCGCAAACGGCGATATCAGCCGAATGCGGTGGGCCGAGGATTACGAGGCGACGATCGAATCCGAGGACGAGGGCAACTGGGTGCTCGCACTCGGTGCACGCAGGAAAGGGCTCACCTACGAGCGCATCCGCGTCTGGGTGGCCCGCAAGGACCACTCTCCTGTGCGGGCAGAGTACCTCACTGCGGCGGGCAAGATCCTCAAGCGCGCGCGCTTCGAAGGCTACCGCATGATGGCGGGCAGGGTTCGTCCCACCCGACTCGAGATCGAGAGCGCAGTGAACGCCAGTGAGCACTCGACCCTGGAAGTGGAGTCCATGTCTCCAAGGTCTTTTCCTGTGTCGCTGTTCAATCCGCAGGGATTTGGCGAGTGAGCCTGCTTCATCGTCGGGGGACCCTGCTGACGGTCCTGTTTCTTGCCTTGGGCACGAATGCGATGGGAGCTAGGCTGGTGATCCCGGGCCTGACGCTTGAATCAGGCTTTTTGGTGCAGCCCGGTCCAGATGCGTCGATCCTGTATGCCGAGCCGCGTGCCAAGCCCGGAGACTGGGTATTGTCACTTCGTGCCGGAGCCCTTCGAGTGGGCGGCGAGGCGCTGCCCCTGGCCGAGATCCGAGACACCTACTACCAGATCGAAGGTGGAGCGTTGCGGGGGCGAGTGGGATTCCAGAGCCTCTCGTGGGGAGAAACGTTTGGCTTCTTCATCGCTGACCTTCCCAACCCCAGAGACTGGAGAGATCCACTCCTGCTCAATGTGGGCTTCGTCAAGAAGCCTGTTTTCATGGGCCAGCTCCAATGGTTTGGCGAGGCCTCGAGCGTTCAGGCGTTCGTGACGCCCCTGACTCGCCATCAGGATTTTCTACCTGGAGTCGAGACGGACATTCCGGGGAGGCGCGCGCTCGATTCGATCGGGCGCGACTCGGAGGCGGGAGTTCGCGCAAGCAGACTTTGGGATTTTGGCCTCGATGGCTCGATTTTCGTGATCAGCCACCTGGATCGTGCACTGGTGCTGGATCCCGGGCGCGTGCTGAGTGCTGGGATGACTGCAAGTCAGGCGGTCTCCGACCGATGGGTGGTGCGCACCGACCAGGTCTGGACTGGCGGCGCTCAAGGAGTTGACTGGCATGGTGTAGCCGGCCTGGATTGGTCACCCGACGCAGACCTCACCGTGGGCACGCAGATTCAGCACGGGCCAGAACTCTGGGGGGCAAGCCTGCGTGTGGCACGGCGGAACGTTGCAGACCGCTGGGATCTCGAGGCTTTTTGCTTCACTGGCCTGGGCGGCCCGTCAGGCGGGGGATCGGCCGGTGAATTCTGGATCCAGCCCAAACTCACCTACAACACCGCAGACGGGATTTCCGTATCGCTCCGCTACGACTGGATCGAGACTCCCGGATCGGCACCGAAAAACGGATTCTTTCAGGCCGTCACGGACTCGGATCGAGCCCTGCTTTGGGTGGCCTTTCGCTATTGATCTGAAAGCCTGCGGCGAACGATGTCACGAATCGCAGACCTCACCGGCGCCGCGGATGCGCGGATCATGAGTTCTTCGGTATTGGTCCACGAGAGATCGATCACGCCCTCGGCGGCCTTGATCAAAAAGGCATCCCTTTGCTGGGCCGTGCGAGTCAGCAGGAGGTCAGCCGTCGCCACCGCATCGGCCATCCGAAACGGAGTGAGCCGTGGAGTGGCCTTCTCGAGGAATTCCGCAAATGCTTTTTCCGAGACGACGAGGCTTGAGAGTGCCCCATAGTCGGTGGGCGTGAGCGAGCTCATCAGGGCCAGGCCCTGGAAGAGGATGGGATCGCGAGCCTCGTCCAACGGAAGTACCTGAAGGATTCGCGCGAAGGTCGTGCCCTGAAGCGGCAGGAGCTTGGGAAGTACAAGCGCGCAGAGCTGGCTTCGCACCGTCCAGTCGGTTGCCATGAGGAGCAGGCTCCGGATGGATTCGGGTTCGAAGCCCCCGGCCTGCCGCATGGCCATCAGAATGAGCGTGTCACGCGTCTCGTCCGGAGGCAGCTGTTCGAGGAGGAGCAGGGCCTGCTGGCTGGTGAGTCTCTTGACCTTGGCAAGCAGTTGTTCGGCAAGGTTGATCATCACCTCGTTTGAGTCCAGAGGAGTGATGAGCGCAGCCAGCTCGGCAACCGTGATTTCGCCCCGGATTTCGGTGGCTGCCTGTGAAAGGCGATCGCGGGCCGGCGAGCGTGGAAAGCGCCGAAGGAGGTCGAGCAGGAATCCCACCGAACGGTCTTCGCTCCGGGAAAAAATATCGAGCGCCACGGTTGCCGCAAAGTCATAGGCCTTCTTTCGGGCGGCAAGCTGGAGCATGCGGCCCTTCTCGGCCGGGGTCAGGGCCTCGAGTGAGCCTCCGATCTTGTTCAGTACTTCCTGGAAGGCGATGTCATTTGCCTCGTTGCCGGCATGGAGGCGGCCGAGCAAGGTCTCGCCGGTCTCAAAGCGAATTGCGGGCATCTTGAGCAGTCCGGCCAGGATCAGGCGGTTGGATTTTTCTGCAAGTTTCTCAGCCAGATCGATGTTCGAGTGCAGGACGTCGAGCAGGGCACGGTCGTCATCCATGCTGGAGCCGGAGAGCTCCCGTTCTCGGCGCTTCATGTCTTCGATCAGCGTCGTGGGAAAGTAGAACGCGTCGAGCAGCATCTCGAGGCGACTCAGATCAATGGCTGGAACCGTGTCGAGCAGCCGCACGATGTCGTCGTGGTGGTCTTCGGAAGCCCGAGCCGCCCAGCGCAGGCGCAGTAGGGATTCGGACGTGTCCTGAAGCCTGAAGAAGTCCAGAAGGGTAGGCATCACCGAGGTGATCTCGATCTGGGTTTCGCGTGGCGGAAGCTCCCAGAACTGGAGTTTGGGCAACGTGACGATCGAAGTTACCGGAGCCTCGGCTGTGGCGCGCGCAAGCTCGATCGAGACCTGCTGAGGCCAGATCGTGCGCATTCGAATCGGGTCGAGCTCAGGGCGTGCCAGGCGATAGACCAAGCTGCCTGATGAGTCAGCTAGCTCGATGGCCTGCAGGGACACCACTTCTCCAGCGCCGCGCACTCCGACCGGAACGATCTGCTCTGACCCAAAAGCGACGGTGACCGGATACTCCACGGGCTTCAGGGTGTCGGGCTTTCCATAGATCACCTTGAGCTGCATTCCAGAGGCGGGGGCCGGAGAGGCTGCCGACCAGGTCAGTCGGATGGATCCGGACTCCGGAATGGGTGTGCCGTCCTTGGGCTTGCAGGCTGAGGCCGCAGATCCCAAGACCATCAACGAGAGGACAAGGCAACGCAGGGCGAGGGTCTTCTTCATGTCGACCCGTCAGTACCATTACCGGACAGAAACGGTCAACAACTTCAGTTCGTCTGCACGCCGTTTGCAGTCGGAGTCTCTGGTTTTTGACGTAACCCATTAAAAACAGGAGATAAATTGATGCGAGCCCTTGACCTGTTGCGTGCTGATCACCGCCACCTTCAGTCCCTTTTTGAGAGGCTCCGGCAGTCTGCCGACTTCGGAGAGCGTCGGGAGGTCTTCGAGGAGATCCGCGACTCCCTGGAGCTGCACACCGACCTCGAGGAGCGGCTCTTCTACCCATCGTTTCGCAACACCCCGGAATGGGCCGAAGTCATCGAGGAAGCTCTCGAGGACCATCGCCTGATCGATGAGATGATTGCTGAGCTCGGCGCGGTCACCGACACCGAAGATTTCAACGACCTTCTCGATGAACTCTTCGAATCGATCGAAGACCACTTCGTGGATGAGGAGCAGGAGCTCTACCCTTCTCTCCTGCCACTCCTCGAAGAAGCCGACTGGGCGCGTCTTGCCCGGACCATGGAAGAATACCGGGAAGGGCTGCCGCAGGCGGCCTGACCTCAAGGGGCCGGAAAACGAAGGCCGAGTGCGCCTCCCAGCTGGGTGCTGGTGTAGCTGCATCCCATTTCAGGGACGGGCGTTCCCGGCTGGGCAAGTGCGGGCAGCACAAAGTCCGTGCACTGCAGGCGTACCTCAATGATCGAGCCGCTCCCGGCACCGACTGCTCGCAGCTGAGCAGTGGCATCGAGCGTCTTTGCGCGCAGATCCACCCGGGCGCCGTCAAAAACCACGGTGACCAGCTCTTCGGGGGCGGCCCCTTCGGGCCCAAACTGCAGCGAGGCAGTGACCTTGCGCTCGGGTGACGGAATGAAAAGCTCGCTGAGCTCCTCTGCCCGCGTGTTCGCGGGCCGGGTCACTTGGAGCCAGACCCGCTGTGGCGCGCGTCCTCCGGGAAGCGCAAGCTCACCCTGGCGGCGAAATCGAAAGCCATTGCGGCGGGAGCCATCATCGACAGCACCCTCGACCGGAAAGCGGCTCACCGCCGTCCTGCCAAAGCCAGCCACCTCATGGCTGCAGCTCCACTCGCCCTTTCCACCCCGGTCCGAGGCGGAGCACTGGGTGGAAATCTCGAGTTCCTGGAGCCGGGTGCGGCCCACGAGGCGTCGCGTGCGCTCATCCCAAAGCGCACCCTCGTGCACGAGTCGAAATGCATCTCCGTAGCTGATGCTGAGCTGCACGACGCGGATGGGGGCGAACCGGTTCAAGAAGGCCTCTTCAGGACCGACTTCGGGCTCCAGCACGACGAGTCGGGCGGGAGTGGACTGTCCGTCCGAGAACTCCGTGATGCCCTCGATCAGGTTGCCGGGCACCGGGGCCCACGGCTTGGGCGAGATCTTCGAAGCGATTTCGTCCAGAGGAGTCTTCTCGGCACGGTTCAGCGTGAAGTCAGCACGGTTCTCGAAGTTCCCTGATGCCTCGAGCGTTCCGGCGAGCACGCCCTTGGAGAGGACCCCGCCGAGCACCACCCGCTCGGTCCGGCCAGAGGCCCGGGCCAGTTGGAGGTCGATCTCAAAGCGTCCCGAGTCGGGCTCAAAAAAGCTGTCCTGCGAAGTGAGTGCGATTCGACCCTCAAGGTCCTGGAAAATCACGCGTGCCGTCAGCACGGGCTGGCCTTCGGCCTTTTCGCTGGGTCCGCCCGGCACCACGCCGATTCGCGGGGTGAACGAGAGCTCGAGTGCTCCGAGTTCGGCTTCACCCTTCCGTAGCATTCCCCGGTAGGTGCCTTCGATGGGGGCGAGCTGATCGAGCTCTTCTTGCAGCTTTTCGCGACGCCATTGATCGACGGTGTGGTCCTGGACGCAACCGGAGACCGTCCCCGCCAACAGCACGGACAAAAGCACGGATGCGATCGAACGTGTGACAGTGGGGGTGCGGGCCATGTGGAGTACTCCGTAATGCTTAAAGAGCCTGTGTGAGCCGGGTGACGCTCACTCCCACGGCACGGCACATCCTGGCAAGGGCCTGGAGGTGATCAAACCGGGCCTGCTCGCGGGCCTGCTGGGCGTCTTGAAACGCCTGCTGGACCTGTAAAAGCTGCAAAATATCAATGGTTGCAAGGCGATAGTTACGCCTCGCCTCATCCAGACTCTCTTTCGAAAGCCCCCAGGCGCGCTCGGAGGACTCGAGGTTTTTCCGGGTCATTCGGAGGGTTTCCTGGCTCCTGACCCGCTCCAGCGCGGCATTCTGCAGGGTGGCCTGCTCCTCGGCTTCAAATTGCCGGGCCTGAGCATCGAAGCTCCTGCGTTCCTGCAGGATCGAAAGCCCGCTAAAGAGCGGGATCGTCAGCGTCACGCCCACATTCCACGCATTGGCAGAATTGCTGAGCAGGTCCGTGCGAACGAACGACTGCCGGGCGATCTCGCCCGTGGCCCGGAGCGAGGGAAAGTTCTGGCCGACGACCGTAGAGCGTTGCTGGCCCACGCGCTCACGGCGGAGCCGGGCCTGCCCGAGCTCCGGGAGTGATCCGATCTCTGAAGCCAGCAGCTCCTTTTCAAGCGACTCAAGCGTGCCCGAAACCTCTGGAGTCCGCCTCACGTCGAGACTCCCGGACACGGTCAGGATCTGCGGGTCGCTTCGCCCAAGCAGCGTGGCGAGCTCTTGTGCGGCAATCTGGAGCTGGCTCCTGGCCTGCGCGATCCGGGGTTCGAGCAGCGCGACCTGGGTGCGGGCCTGGAGCACATCCAGGAGCTGCCCGCGACCGATCGACTGCCTGCGCTGGGCGGTCGTGAGGGTGTCGTTTTGGATCTTCTCGATCTCCGCCAGCGTGTCGACGAGTCGCTGCGAAAGCAGGACCTGGTAGAACGACCGGATCACGTTGATCGAAAGGTCACGCGTAGCGACTTCGAGCTCAAGCTCCCGAAGCGCGCGATCGGTCCTGGATACGCCGATTCCAGAAAAGAACCCAAAAACCAGAAGCGGCTGCGAGGCCTGGATGTTTGCGCTGTAGGCGTTATAGGGCTCGCCATCGAATCGAACAAAGTTCGAGAGCACAGCATCCTTGCGGCTGGTCACGCCGAAGTTTGCATTGACCGTCGGAAATGCCGTCGCAAATGCGCGGCCCTCGTCCGCCCGGGCCTGATCGAGTCGCCGGCGGGCGCCCTCGAGCTGCGGCTGGTTTGAAAGCGCCTCAGAGATGGCCTCCTGCAGTCGGATCGGAGTGGGGGAGTCGTTTGCCTGAGCAGGGCCTGCCGACCCGGCTCCGATCGCAAGCAGCAGCGCTGTTCCAGCGGCGCCGCTTCCGAGTTTCGACTTCTGCCAGCGAGAAAAGAGCGAGTAGGCACAAGGCACGACAAAAAGCGTCAGAATCGTCGAGACGATCACCCCTCCGATGATGGTGATTGCCATCGGAATTCGCGTCTCGGCACCGGGGCCCAGGGCGAGTGCCGGCGGAATCGCCCCTGCAATCGTCGAAAATGAGGTCATGAGAATGGGCCTGAGCCTTCCCGGACAGGCCTCAAGAAGCGCCTCGTGAACCTTGCGTTTACCGCCTCCGAGAGCCTGGTTGGTGAAGTCCACCAGCAGGATCGAGTTCTTCTTCACGATGCCCATGAGCAGGATGAGCCCGATGAAGCTGTAGATGTTCAGGCTCTGCCCGGTGATCAGGAGTGCGAGGAATGCGCCCGAGAGGCTGAAGGGCATGGCAAGCAGCACCGACACCGGGTCGATGAAACTATTGAACTGCGATGCAAGCACCATGTAGGCCACGGCAATCCCGAGGATGAGCGCAAAGCCAAGGTCTCCGAATGATTCTTTGAAGGTCTCGGAGCTGCCGCTCATGACAACCTTGTAGCCGGCGGGGAGGAGCCTTGCCGAGATCGACTGGACGGCGGCAATGGCGTCGGACTGTGATTTTCCAGGCGGGATGTTGGCAAACAGGCTGATCGCGCGTTCGCGGTTGTAGCGGTTGATCTGCGAGAGCGAGGGCTTCTCGCGGATCGTGACCACATCCGAGAGCGGCAGGAGCTCGCCTCGATTGTTTCGCACCTGAATTTGGCGGATCTGCTCGGCGCGGCTGCGCTCGCCGGGTTCAAGCCGCACGCGGATGTCGTAGCGCCGG
>CAIOHW010000240.1 GCA_903858195.1 Oligoflexia bacterium
CTGTGGGAGTTCCGCTGATGTGCCCCGTTACGGGGTCGAGGCTGAGCCCCGCGGGGAGCTCGGGGCTGATCTCGACCAGCGTGGGCTTGCCCGCAGTGGTGAGCTGGTTCTCAACAATGCTCTGGTTGACGGGATAGCGCGCGGGATGGGTCTGGTAGCGGATGCTTCCGGGCGCTGCCTTGCCCGTCGACCCGCCGGATCCGCCGCTGCCACCCCCGCCGCCGCAGCCCGAGGCAAGAGCGGCAGAGAGTACGAGTCCGGTGAGCAGAGAGGTGACACGCACCCCCCTCACGGTCGCTCCGCATACGTTCCGCCCGGCCTTCCGAATAGCCATCCATATTATTATCGGCTTGTGGCGGCTGAAGGTTCAGTGTGTCGGGCCCGACTCAGGTAAAAAAAACACACCCAAAATGCGGCGCGTTAAGTAGCTAGAATCTGGGCCAATTTCAAAATGTCGAGGGGCAGTTTTTTCTTGCCGTCCGCCATGATCTTGAAAGGCACAAGCTTGAGCTCATTGCTCTGGATTGCGACCATTCCGTCAGACTTTCCTGCCAGCAGATACGCGACCGCAGAAGCTCCCATGGCTGATGCAATCAGCCGATCATGGGCGGTGGGTACTCCGCCTCGCTGGGTGTGTCCGAGGATGCAAACTTTGGCTGAGTACCCGCGCTTTTCGAGCGCCTCGGCGACCCGGTACGAAAGCCCGGGCTTCTCGCCTTCGGCCATCACGATGATGCTGCTGGATTTGCCACGCTTCATGCCGCGCTCAATGGTTCGGGCCACCTCGGGCACGGAGACCTTCTTTTCCGGTACGAGGATCGTTTCGGCTCCGCCTCCCAGTCCCACCTGCGATGCGATGAAGCCTGAGCTTCGGCCCATGACCTCGACGATGAAGATGCGGTCATGCGAGCTTGCGGTATCGCGGATCTTGTCGATGGATTCGATCGCCGTGTTGACTGCGGTGTCGAAACCGATGGTGTCCTCGGTTCCGGCGATATCATTGTCGATCGTTCCCGGAATTCCGATCGTGGGAAAATCATTCTCCTTCTCGAGCAGGTGGGCTCCACGAAAGGAACCGTCGCCTCCAATCACGACCAGGGCATCGATCCCTTTGCGGCGAAGCAGATTTGCCGCTTCCTGCCGCACTGACTTCTTGAAAAAAGCCGCACAGCGATCGGTCTTCAAGATGGTGCCGCCGCGCTGAATGATATTTGCGACGCTCGAAGCGGTCATGGGCTGCATGTCGCCTTCGATCAGGCCGCTGTAGCCTTTGGTCACTCCGTGCACTTCCACTCCGTTTGCCAGTGCATACCGAACCACTGCGCGGATGGCCGCGTTCATGCCCGGTGCATCGCCGCCGCTCGTGAGTACGGCGATGGCCTTGTAGTTCTTGGTCCTCGGAAGTTCGGGCAGGGTGAGCATCTTGGATCCTCGGGTCTTTGATATTGGGCCAATTTCAGCCTGGAATCAGGCTTTTTCCTGTCACTTCCTGCGGGGCAGGAAGGTTCATGAGCGAAAGAAGCGTGGGCATGACATCAGCCAATGTTCCATCCTTCAGTGCCACGCGAGATGACTTGGGAGCGATGGCAGAGCCCGGCGCCACCCAGATCGCCGGAACCGGGTTCAGGGTGTGCTGGGTGTGGATGTGGCCTTCGCTGTCGCACATCTCTTCTGCGTTTCCATGGTCGGCAGTGAGGAGCACATGGTAGCCCGAGCGCTCGGCCGAGCCGATCACTTTCGAAAGGCACTGGTCGAGAGTCTCCATGGCCTTGATGGCGGCGGC
>CAIOHW010000241.1 GCA_903858195.1 Oligoflexia bacterium
CAATGCGGGTCTACCAGCGAAGACCCGAGGCGTGTCAGCACTGACCTCCTGTCGAACTCGACGCAGCTGGCCGGGGATTCGACGCGACCCTACAATCGGTGTAAAGGGGTCCATCCTCCATGCCATGCTTTTCGAGTAAGACTTGGATCGTCGCATTCGGCCTGATCCTCGCGCCCGGGTCGCTCTGGGTCCAAAATTCAATCGCCGCCAAACCGGCCCAGCGCACCCCGGACACCGACCCAGCAGCGCCTGCGGGCACGCTATCCAGATGTTCGATTCCGGCGCAAATCTCGACTCCCGGCTCGACGGTCGGGCATGCCGACTCGAACGGCCAATATTTGGTGTGGGAAGAATCCCATTCCACCGGCACCCGCCTGATGATGAAGAACCTCGGAGCCGATGGAACGTTTGGAACTCCGGACGACCAGCCCAATCAGCAACTCATGCAGAGGTCCGGCGCAAACCCATTTCGCGCGGCAGTCAGCCTCGTGGGGCAGATCGCCTATCTCGAGCACTTGAATCCTGGTGCGATTGATCCCATCGGTACCGCCCACGCCCCTCTGGCTCGCGCCATGGATGTGCTTTGGACCTGCACGCTCCCGGGCTGCACCATCCCCTCGGGCACGGCTCCGGGGAGCCAGTACTTGCTGGGACACCAGGTCATCCAGTCCTTCAGCTACAGGCGCACCCAAGCCACCTCATCCCCCACGCCAGACGGCGAGGTCCTCGGGATGACCTTCAACCTCTTCACGCTGCTGTACTCGCAGATCTCGTACTCTTCGAGCACCCAGTCACCCGGCACCCAGTCCATTCAGGCATTCGACCTTCTCTCCGGTCAGCAAGGCGCTCCGCTCCTCAGCGAAAACCTGCAGCCCTTCGTGTGGGAGAGCGAGCGGCTCTCACTCAGCCGACTCGATTTCGAAGCCCAGAAGCTCGGCTTTACCCGCACCTCCGCGAACTCAAGCCCTATCCAGCGCAGCTATGATGCTGCCCTCATCGATCTTGCCACCGGCGCCTCACAGACCTATTTCAGCGACGCAAGGTCTCCCCAGGCAGGCGTGGTCTCGACATGGGCATTTGACCTGGGGCCTGTCGGCTCACCCTCGGTCCTGATTTCGTTCCACAGCGAAGAAAACCCGGGAGGCCCCGGACTCGTGAGCGCGGCCTCGCGTCTCGTCTACCGAAGCGCCTTCGGCAACACGAATTTCGTGGATGGGCTCAAATCTCGCGTGGGCGAGCTCGTTGCAGCACGGCCGTACCCGCAAGAAAACCGACAACTCGTCCTCTCCACGTTGCGTGAGGAGCTTGAGGCCCTACCCGGCAAAGTTCAGATCCTGAGCTACGATCCCAAGCCAAACGCGTTTGCAGTCCGCGAAGAACTGCGCCCACTGGCCGGCGCCGCGGCGGGTTCGACAGAGGACCAAAAACTCATCGACGTAGAAGAACGGAACATCGTCGTCCAAGCCGGGGTCCGACTCGGCATCGCAGTCTGCCGCTAGGCCAGGCTGATCCCCACGCCGATCACGCCCTCTTCGATCTCCACACTCTCGGTGTGAGACCCCTTCGGAGTTGCCACGAACTCGATCGACAGAGCGAGAGCCTCGGAGGCGATCGTCTTTTGATGTGCCTGCGCAGCCACCAGTAACTCGCCTGACAGCGAAAGCTCGAGCCGAATGCGGTCATTCAGGTTGAGCTTGGCGTTCTTTCTAGCCTGCTGGACCTTGCGCAGAACCTCGCGCGAGAGCCCCTCGAGCTTCTGTTCTTCGGTGACCGTCGGATCGAGCTCGATCGATACGATCTGCGAAACAGCCAGAGCCTCATGCCCGGGCTTGGCAGCCCGCCTGATCTCGAGATCCGAGATCGTGATCGACTCGCCTTCGACAGTCAGCGACTCTCCTGCCTCAAGCTTGAGGAGATCCGAGAGTGCGAGCTTTTGGATCCCGGCGGCAACCGCCTTCATCTTCGGGCCCACGCGCTTTCCGAGCACCGGAAAATTGGCCTTGGCAGTGATCTGCACAAACTCATCCTCGTGCGAGTCGTACTCGACGGCCTGAATGTTGAGCTCGTCCTTGAAATAAGGCTCAAACTTCTTGAGGGTCTCGAGCACTCGCGCCTCGCGCTGGATCACTCGCATTTTTCTAAGCGGGATCTTGGCCTTGACCCCGATTTTTTCTCGGCTGTTGCGTCCCAGCATCACGAGTTGATCCATCACGCGCACGGCCTCTTCGAGATCCTTGCGAATGAGTGCGGTGTTGGCAGTCGGGAAGCTCTCGAGATGCACACTCTCTTTGGAACCCTGAGGAGCAACCGGTGAGAGGTTCTGGTAGGTCGTCTCGGCCAGGAACGGAGCAAAAGGCGCCATGACCTTGGAGAGGGTCAGGAGCACTTCATAGAGCGTCTCGTAAGCGAGGCGCTTGTCCTCGGGCATCCCGTCCTGCCAGAAGTGCGAGCGATTGAACCGGATGTAGGTATTGGTCAGGTCTTCGATGAACGAGAGCAGTGCCGGCACGACGTTATAGAGGCGATAGGCAGCCATCTCGGTTTCAGTGTTGGCAATCAACCCATGCAGGCGCGAGAGCACCCACTGATCGAGAATGTTCGGCGACGAGCCCGCGTCGCCCCGAGGCTTGAAGCCATCGATGTTGGCGTAGCTCACGAAGAATGAGTAGGAGTTCCACCACCTGAGCAAAATGCGGCGGGTGATGTCCTTGACACCCGTCTCGCTAAAGCGAAGTTCCTGCGCTTTTACGACGGGACTGTCGATGAGATACAGGCGCAAGGCATCAGCACCATGGAGGTTGAGCACCTCCATCGGATCCGGATAATTTCGCAGGCTCTTGCTCATTTTCTTGCCGTCTTCGGCAAGAATGAGCCCATTGACGATCACGTTTTTAAACGGAGCTTTGTCAAAAAGCGCCGTGCCGATCACCATCAGCGTGTAGAACCAGCCGCG
>CAIOHW010000242.1 GCA_903858195.1 Oligoflexia bacterium
CCGTCCGGGTCCACTCGGGGTATGCAGGGGGCCTTAGAAACGACGCTTATTCCGCATCGTCGTCTTCGCCTTGGGCGTAGGCCTCAAGATAGCTCGTGATGCTGTTATTGTTCAGCTGGTTGGCCGTGTAGGCGGCTTCGAGCTGGGCGACGAAGTGATTCAGGGCAACCGTGATGGCATCGCCAGATTCGAGAGTCTTTTCGGCCGGGAAGGCGAACTTGAGCTCAATGTCCTGGGTGAGGTTGACGGTGCCTCCCGGGGTGACGATCACCGCTGAGTAGGGGATACCGCACACTTCTTCATCCGCATGCACCTCGACTTTGAGGCGGGTCAGCGCCGTACTGTGCTGGATGGGTAGATCGCCCCAACTCGTTGCGGCGCTGCCATCCCCAAGGTCGACGAGACCCAGGCGGGCTTCGGTTTCGGCTCCCTCTTCGCCTTCGCTTTCGAGCTTCATCTGGGTGATGCAGAACTGGATGCCCGAGAAGCTGCTGGGGTTTGCAACGGCACTGGGCAGGATCAGGTCATGAAGCCAGCGAAGCGGTGCTGGCAGTGAGCTTGCCTGCGCGAGGTTGTAGCCCCGGCTTTCGAGCGTGATCCCGGTGCCCGGTTCTGCGCATCCCGTGAGAGCGGCAGAACCCGCGAGCGTGAGGCCAAAAGCCAGGGTTTTTACCGACTGATTCAGACTTTTCTTCATAACGATTCTCCTCATGAAAAAAGCCTACGCCTCGGTTTTGGGTCTGTGTGCCAAGAGGGAGTGAAGATGATTAAGATCTGGCCGACCGGTGCCGGGCAAGGTCATAGAAATATTGAGCAATGATGACGGCAAGTGCCCACCCTCGAAGCTGCTCCATGAAAGAGATCAGGCTTGCCTCAGTCCAGCCATGGAGGTTGATCAGCCGGTCGATGTCGCCACTGCTGTCGCTTCGGCTCACGAGCAGGGTGCCGCGCGGTAGGGCCTCGGTTCCCGCCGAGACGGCCGACCAAAGCCGAAAAGAGGAGACAAAACCCACGCAGGCCGGGATCACGGCGATGAAGCGAAAAAAGTCCCACCTGAGGCGATCGGGAAGCGGGTGATGGAAAAGCAGGATCGTCGCCCCTGTGATTGCAAACTCGCCCACGATGCCGCCGAGGATGGCGTACTTCTCGGTCTGCTCGAAGGGCATGATGTAGGTCATGTGCAGCATGGCGATGAGCACCGCCCCGAGGGCAAGCGCCGGAATCCGAAATTCCCCGAGCCAGAGCTTGAGTACACCCCAGCCCGCCAAGACCTGAAAGAAGAGGGCAAGCGCGTATACGCGCTCTTGGCTCCATGGAGTGTAGGCAACAAAGGGGACGATGGCCCCGATCGGAATCGCCCACCGCCCACCGAGCCAGGCAAAAAAAGCGTGCCCCATTTCGTGGAAAGGGATGCTTCCAAAGGCATGCGCGATGGCACGAAAGAGCGGCACTTGGATCAGGAGCCAGCTTAGGCCCATGAGGATGGGCAGGAGCGAAGCCCTCAGAGCCAGCGGGAGATCATGCAGGCGGCCTATCCGGTCGGGCCCCAGCACGGCGTGCCCGACTCTCGGCCGTGCCGCACGAAACTTGGCAAAGATCACCCCGCAGCGGGTGCACTCGAGCGGATTTAGGCTTGCTTCGTGGCACTTAGGGCAGGGGTATTTTTGCGGTGTTCGGACCAAGGTGCCCTCCGTCTGACGCGGTGCTTAAGTAAAAGGTGGCGGACACCCTAGAGCAGCCCAATCCTCTCGTACGCACGCTTGAGGGTGCGGCCGGCCTTTTCGCGTGCCTTTTCCGCCCCGCGAGCGAGGATCTTTTCGAGGTGCGCGCGTTCGGCGTAAAGCCGCTCGGCCTCGGCCCTGAGCGGGCTCACGGCCTGAACGACGATTTCGGCCGTATCAACCTTGAGGTGGCCGTACTGCTTGCCTGCGTACTGGCGCACGAGCTCGGCAATCGAGGTGCCTGTGATCGCCGACTGGATCGAGAGCAGGTTTTTGACCCCGGGCTTGGAGTCATCATCCGTGATCTCGCTGCCAGAGTCGGTGACCGCACGCTTGATCTTTTTACGGATCACGTCATCCGAGTCAGACAAGAACACGGACGCATTCGGGTCTGGATCCGACTTCGACATTTTGGAAGTCGGGTCTTGGAGACTCATGATGCGCGCCCCCACGGGTGGGATCATCGGCTGCGGTACTTTGAAAAGATCTTCTCCGTAGGCGTTGTTCATCCGAATCGCGAGGTCGCGCGTGAGCTCAATGTGCTGCTTTTGATCCGCACCCACGGGCACAAGCTCCGTGTCGTAGAGCAGGATGTCGGCAGCCATGAGTACGGGGTAGGTGAAAAGCCCCACCGGAATATTTTCGCCCGCCTTCTGCGACTTGTCCTTGAACTGGGTCATGCGCCCGAGCTCGCCCATGTAGCAGTAACAGTTGAGGAGCCAGGCAAGCTCGGCGTGCTGGGGGACCTGCGACTGCACAAAGAGAGTGGCGTGCTCGGGGTCAATGCCTGCCGCGATGTAGGTCGCCACTGCCCGGTAGGTCTGCTCGCGAAGCTCTTTCGGGTCCTGCCTCACGGTGATGGCGTGCAGGTTTACGGCAAAGAACCAGCATTCATAGTCACGCTGGAACTTGACCCAGTTGCGGAGTGCTCCGATGTAATTGCCGATCGTGAGCCCCGAGGAGGGCTGCACTGCCGAGAGCATGACCTGCTTTTGGGTTGCCCCGCTCATGCGCCACCCCCGGCGGGGAGGCCAATGACCGAGACGGCAAGCCCGAGCACGATCCGCGAAAAAAACTCGATCGGACCCTGCAGGATCGAAAGTGCGCCCGTCATGATCAGCGCAAGCAGGATCCAAAAGCTGTACTGCGCCAGCTGCTCATATTGCCTGAGCGCATTGTAGGGAAGAAAGCTCTCAATGATCTTGCTGCCATCGAGCGGTGGCAGGGGGAGCAGATTGAAGATGCCGAGCGAGAAGTTCAGCGACACGGAGATCAGCGCCATGCCCGTGAGAGGCTCGGCAAGCGAGAAGTCTGCGGGCAGGTAGCGGTTCAGCAGGGCAAACGCAAACGCCGAGAACGTTGCGAGAGTGAAATTCATCAGCGGGCCTGCGGCCGAGACCCAGAAGAGCCCGGGCCTGAACTTGCGAAATCGAGAAGGATCAATCGGAACCGGTCGCGCCCAGCCAAAGAGAATCCCGCTTCCGGAGGCCATCATGAGGATGGGAAGGATGATCGTCCCCATGAGATCCATGTGGGGACCGGGGTTGAAGGTGATGCGGCCCTGATCCTTGGCCGTTGAGTCACCCCAGCGGTTGGCCACCCAGCCGTGGGCCACCTCGTGGAAGATCACGGCCATGAAAAAGGGAACAATCTGGAGCGCCAGGCGCTGGATATTCAGGTTGAAGGACGAGTCCATTTGAACCCCACCTTAGCACAGGTTTTATTCGCCGCGAGGGTGGTAGCGGCGGTGGGCGTCCTTGAGATGCTCGGGGGTGATCTGGGTGTAGATCTGGGTGGTGGAAAGATCCGAGTGCCCGAGCAGCATCTGGAGTCCTCGCAGGTTCATTCCTCCCTCGAGCAGGTGGGTGGCAAACGAGTGCCTGAGCACGTGGGGGGAGAGGGTGCTTTGAATGCCCGCAAGCTCTGCGAGGGTCTTGAGTGTTTTCCAGAAGGCCTGACGCGAGAGGGCACCCCCGAGGTGGTTGATGAAGAGATGCTCCGTTCGAGGCGAGAGCGCGCCCCGATGCTTTTCGATATAGGTTCGAACGAGCTCACCCGCCACAGGGGCAAAGGGCACGATACGCTCCTTCTGGCCCTTGCCACGAACGCGAAGATAGCCCTGCGTGAGATCGAGCTGGTGGGGGGTGAGGCCCACGAGCTCCGACACGCGAAGGCCGGTGGCATAGAGCAGCACGAGCATGGCGCGGTCACGGGCCTGGAGCGCAGGGGCGATCGCCTCGCGGGAGTAGGCAATGCCCGGCTCGAGCGCCGCAATGAGCTTGTCCACATCGGTGCGTGAGAGGGACTTGGGCAGGTTTCGGGGGAGCTTGGGAGAAGCCAGGTTCTCTGCCGGATTTTCGGCAAGGCCCAGTTCGAGGCAGCAGAATTTGAAGAGCTGGCGAAGGGCGCTCGTCTTTCGTGAGATCGACCGGGGGTCCTGCCCCTTTTTTGAGAGCGAAGCGAGGAAGGATTCGAGCTGTGCCCGGGTGACGGACTGGAGGGGGGCGGGTAGGTCCGAAGCAGCGTGGTCTGCAAACTGCCGGAGGTCTCGCGAGTAGGCTGCAAGCGTGTGTTTGGAGCAGGCCCGGTCAACCTGCAGGGAGTCGAGGTAGGCTTCGATGGCGGAGGTCAGGGTCACCCCTCAAGGGTAGATGAAAAATCAGGCAAGCGCAGCACTCTGCTGCAGCTGCCGGAGGAGAGAGAGACTCCGGCTTTCGCAATCACAACCACTTCCACATCCGCATCCACGGGAACCACTTCAACAACAACGGGGAATGGCTGCGCTTGCCTGACTTGAGACGGAAGCTGGAGACCCTATGTCAAGCCTCCGTCCTCACTTTTGGATCCTGGCTCCGGGCCGGCTCAGAAGTAGAGCGGGCTTTGGAGACACGCATCGGCTCCGCCGCTGTTCACGGGGCGGAGGCAGAGGTAGACCGGAACGCCGACCAGATCCCTGCCGGTGGGCATGTTCTGGGTGCTCGTCACGAAGAACGACAGCCTGCTCACGCAGGTCTGGCTCAGATCCGTCGAAGGGCTCAGGAAGCTCCGGATCGTCGAGAGGGCGTTCGCAGACAGGGTGATCGATCCCTGGACGGCGGTGGTGTACGCAGTCGACTGGTTCTGCAGCGCGACGTTGAGTACCATGTTTCCATCCGAGGTTGAGCTCGTGCCGAAGGGCGTACCGCTCATGATCGGCGCTCCACCTACGGTCATCTGGGCGGGGCCGCCATTCTGGCCGGTCAGGCCATAGACGATCGTATTGGACTGGTTGAGCGGGCTCACCCGCATCTGGCCGGTGAACGGAATAGCGTTCATCACCGGGGCGCAGCCGCTGATCGGTACGACACTGGTGGGGCCGGGGCCGGGGAAGATCGGTTGGCCGTTGCCATCGATGCCACCGTTCGTACGCCCGTCTCCACAACCGGAAATCAGGGCGGCAAGCCCCAG
>CAIOHW010000243.1 GCA_903858195.1 Oligoflexia bacterium
ATCTTGCCATCGCTCGGAGTGTTGATGATGTCGCCCACCATGACCACGTCGCCTGCCTTGGCCATGCGAATGTCTTTCGTGTCCTTGCTTCCGTCCTTGCGGATGCGCACCTGGCCCGCGACGTTCACGATGTGGCCTGCCACGATCGAGGGGGCGGCCGGCTCGCCTGCCCACGCCAGCCCCGATCCCAGGCTGCAGAGCGCAGCCAGAAGCAAAACAGGACACCGCACCCGAAGGGCGGAGGTGGGGATGCATGAGCCAACATCCATGCCTTCTATTCTAGCCGAAGGCTGCAAGCCTCGCCAAAATCTCGACGGTAGGCCCTGGGTTTTCTTCGACACACCCTCGCGCCCGAGTGCTAGACTCGCCCTATATGTTCTGGGGCCTGCTTGCGGCTTTGCTTTTTCACCCATCTCTATCCTTAGCGGTCGAAAGCCACCCCGGACTTGAGGCCGAGGCCGCGTATTCCGAGGCGATGGTCGCATTTCATCGCAAGCAGACGATCGAGTCGCTGCACATCTTGAACCGCCTGCTGGGCGAAAACCCCGAGTACATTCCGGCGCTTGAGCTCAAGGCCCTCAATCTCAAGACCCTCGGACGCGATCAGGAGATGATCGAGGTCTACGCCAAGCTCCTCGAAGTCAAGCCCGTGGCCGAGCGGGGGCCGCTTTACTACGAGATCGGCACCCTCCAGCAAAAGTACAAAAAGCCCGAAGCAGCGCGCCGCAATCTGCTCAAGGCGATTGGTGCAAATTTCAATGTCGTGCCCTCGCACCTGCTCGTGGGCATGATCGACTTTACCGAAGGAAACCTCGCCGATGCCGAGGTGCACTTTGACTATGTCAGACGCGAGGGATCGTCTGATCTCGAGATGCTCTCGACGTTCTACCTCGGGCTCATCAACCTCAAGCGCGGCATCGGTTCGCTGGGCGCGGGCTACATCATGGAGGCGCGCGATCTGGCCGCAAAAAAGAAGGACTCGCAGATGGCCCGCGATCTTTCGGGCTCGATCCAGCAGATCTTGGAGCCTTTCAAGAAGTCGCAGTGGTTTGCCAACCTCTCGATGCTTGGCCAGTACGACTCAAACATCTCGCAGATCCCGACTGCTGCGACAGCACAGCAGGGGTCCGGCAATTCGACCATAAAATCCACCCTGCTTGCGGGTTTTGGCCACATGGGGGCGCCGCTTTCCACGATCCAGTGGGTGCCAAGCTACCGCTTCAACACCAACCGCAACTTCGCATCCGACTCTCGCACGCTTGAGTACGCAAGCAACACCGTCTCGCTTGCCATGAACGTGCGACCGCTTGCCCGTTTTTCGTGGGGCTTCAAGGCCGATGCGACCCACACGTTCCAAAATCAGGCGATCGATTCAACCGATCTCACGCAGGGCTACCTCTTTCGGCAGTTCAGCTTGTCTGGCGACATCGGGCCCTACGTGCGGTGGACGAAAAACGAACAGCTCCAGCTTCTGCTCGAGGTCTCGCTCAGGCCGCAGATCAACTTCCAGCAGGCTGATCTCGGTGGAACTGGAAAGGGCGCACGCCTCACTTACCGACGCGACAGTCCGAGCCGGTATTTCAACCCAAGCCTCACGGCCTCGTACGACGCAAGCGGCACCGAGAACCTGACCTTCAACTCGGTTGCAAAATCGCTGAGCTTTTCAAACCTGCTCAGGCTCCCGGGCGACTACCAGGCTGTGCTCGGCGCTGACTTTGCGCTCACCGATTACGCCGATGCCCTGCCGGTGCGACGCGACCTCACGGGCACCCTTCGCGGCAACGTCTCACGGCCGATCAATGCCCGTTGGACGTTGCTCGGCAGTTTTTCGTTTGTAGCCAACCGATCGGATGTCTCAGGAAGTTTCACCTACGACCGCATGCAAGCCGGCGTGGGTGCAAGCTACTCCATGTAATCTGGCCCCGTCCTTGCTCTTTGCCCGGCTCAAACAGCCCGCAAAAAGGAGGGGTTTCATGCAGTCCAAGATTCGGATCCTGTTCTCAGTTGGTCTTGTTTTCGCCTCGCTCGGTGCGCACACGGCCCGAGCCCTTCCTCTGATGGATCGCCCCGTGCCCACGGGAGCCGAGCCCGTGAAGGTCTTTCCCGACGACCGTACCCCCGGAATTTATTGGTATGTTCCGCTTTCGATCGACCCCTGGTCACGCGACTCGCGCTACCGTTCAAGCCTCTATGAAACGGACGATGTTTTATCGTTCGTGTTTCGCGGGCAGGCCTCGGTCGACGAAGGAATCCTCAGGCGGGTCGCAGCCGGGGTCGGTACGAGCATCGATCAGATGGTCCCGATTTCGTACGAGTCCTCGCGCGATCTCATCTGCCAGAACTTCTTTGCAGACGACCCTCGCGTGACCTGGATCATGCCCAAAGCGATTGGCAACTACCTCGAGATCGTGCCCATCTCGCTTCGAGCCACGGGGCGTGAGCTCGTGCAGGAGATCGGCTCGCAGATCCGCTCAGGGGGGCTCAACTGCGCAGTCGGGGTTGCCTTCAAGGGAGTCTCGACCGCCTATCGGGTCGAGATGCACGCTGATCTGAACCGGGTGTACGATCGACTCGAAACGCTCTACGGCGGCAAGTTTCTCTGGTGGCAGAGCGAGATTCGCGCACTCGTCGAGAGCCTCCATCGCGAGGGCACGATCACGATCCAGACGCTCGAAGATGCGACCCTGCCTCCCACGGAGCTTGCCCGCAAGGTGCAGGCCTCGATGGAAAAGGTGACCCAGGTCATCATTGAGCAGATGTTCGTGCCCGAGCTCAAGCTCCCCAATGAGCCCATGGCAGGGCGCGGGCGTGCGTTTGGGATGAATGCCGACTACCGCCGCAGTGCCGAGAAGGCGCGCTTCAGTGCCATCCTTCAGGCCGACCAGGTGCAGCTTCGCGAAAGCCAGCTTGCGATCCGCATGGGGCTTGAGTGATGGGAATGCGATCGCTACTCGGAGTCGCTTGGGTGAGCGTGGTTTTCTGCCTGCCGGCTGGAGCGATCCAGCCGGCAGGGGTGGCGCTCGAACTCTCCGGGGTCAAGCGGGTGGGAAGGCTTGTGCTCTTTGCTCCGGTGGTCCGTCCTGAAGGCCTCGCGGAGGAGCCCACCTGGGTGCTTCCCACGGCGCTTCACTCCCGGCTCGATTGTCCGCCAGTCTCGGATCCTCGGTCGGGTTTGTGCCTGCTTCGCCTCTTCAACTCGGCAACCGAAGACGAGGCCCGAGGGGTGTTAAAAAGCCAGCCGATCGGGGACCGGTTTTCTTCGCCTCTGATCGAGATCGAGAGCGCGCTCGAGGCTCCGCTTGCCCTGCCGGGTTCTTCGATCGGGGGGCCTGCCTTGGATCCGCTTTCGTTTCGCCCCGCACGCCAGCCGTTTGCAGTGCTGGCCTTCCGGGCGAACGCGGGCGTGAGCGAGATCTACGAGGGCGAGGGAGTAGGCGAGCTTTCGATTCTGGTCAGGCTCCGGGCCAGGCGCACGCACGAGCAGGTGTCGCTCCAAGACGAAGCGGCGCTTCGCGACCTTGTCTCGATCTTTAAGGCACGCTCCGGGCTCCTGGAGTGGGTGAACTCACAGAGTTTCCTGCTTCACGGGATCGAGCCCAGGGAGGCTCCAAGGCTCGTGCACCGTTTGCTGGAGTGGCGCAGGGACGCAAATGAAATCCCCAGCACTCCCGTTCTCTTTCAGGCAACCGAGCAGGGGCTCGAGCTTCAGTGTCGAGTGCGCTTGAAACTCAAAAAAGGCGAAGTCTCCTCCATCCAATGCACGGAGAAAAGTTCATGAACTTAAATTCTCGCCCTTTCACCGTAGTCGCATGGGTAACTTTTTCGCTGGCACTCGCCTCGTGCGGTAGTCCCTTGCCCGATCGCCCACCGGGCGACAGGCCTCCCTCGGAGAGCCCTGTCATGTCCTGCCAGTCATCCGTTGCTCGGACCCGGCTCAAGAGCTGCCTTGCAGAACGTAGCGAGGGTGATTTCGACCAGATCCAGCGCCGCTTTGGGCTTTGGGCCGCTGCCTCGGGAGATCCATCGGGCAGGGCAGGGATGTTTCCCTCCGAGCTCCTCGCGCTTTCAGGCTTCAGGCGGCAGTTCGAGCTCCAAGATCATGAGCTTCAGTGCCTGCTCGATCGGATCTGCGAGCGCCAAGAGCGGAGCGCAGAAGGGGAAGAGGAACTAGTCCATGATTAAGGCCACGGCCGCTTTCGCGCTCGCTCTGGTGTTTCTGCCCCTGTTGGCTCCGTCTCTCGCGTTTTCGCAGGTGGATCTCGATCGTCCGTATCCGGTTTGGATTTCAGACCACGTCTTTCATTCCGCCACTGACCCTCGGGTTCTCTACCTCATCCCCAAGGCCATCACGCGCTGGACCCCGGTGGATCTCGAGGTGCCCTCCGGCTCCAAGAGCGATCGGCTTCGGGCGCGCTTCCAGGTCGGCATTGATCTTCATGACTATCATGTCGCCCGCACCACGGCCTGGGTGCGCGACAAGATCCCCGAGATCAGCGTGCTTCGACCGCTCGAAATCGAGATCATTCCGGCAAGCGGCACGGATCTTCCCCAAGAGTTCCATCCCGAGCTTCAGTTCCTCGGCGCCCCCGATCTGGGCGGGCCCGCTCCCTTCCTCCTCGAAGTCGATCGCGGGCGCAGGCTCTTTGGGCAGGACCGCGGTCGCAAGCTCTTCGATGGCCTGTTTGGCGCCATCCGCGATGCTCCCGTTCGCGACCATGTGGCCAC
>CAIOHW010000244.1 GCA_903858195.1 Oligoflexia bacterium
CTCGTTGCCATCCTCGATGCCGACAAGGAAGGCTTCCTGAGAAGCCAGCGCTCGCTCATCCAGACCATCGGCCGTGCCGCGCGAAACGCAGAGGGCTTTGTGGTGCTTTATGCCGATCGGATCACCCAGAGCATGCGGGTGGCCCTCGATGAAACTGCCCGCAGGCGAAAGATCCAGGAGCAGTACAATCAAGAGCACGGGATCACTCCCCGGACGGTGCAAAAGGCCATTCCTGCGCCGATCGTGGCGGAGTCCTCGGAGTCCGGCGCGCGCTCGGATTCGGCCGTGCTGGCCAAACGTGCCCTTCGCACGGGGGCAGGGTCCGGCCATGGAAAGAGCCTCTGGACTGCCGCCGAAGAAGCGGTGGCTGGACTGGATCTTCTGGATGCCGCCGGCACCCACGAGGCAATCGCGCAGACGGCTGGAGAATACTTTACGACGCTCGAGGAGCTCCCGAAATCCATCCGCAAGATGGAGTCCGACATGAAGGGTGCTGCCCAGAAGCTCGATTTCGAGCAGGCGGCCCGCCTGCGGGACCGGCTTCGCAGGCTGCGTGCACTCTCCCTGGGGCTTGCACTCTAGATGGCTAATCGTCTCGGTTCAGAGAAGAGTCCCTACCTCAGGCAACACGGAGACAATCCGGTGGACTGGTACCCGTGGGGCGATGAAGCCTTTGCTCGAGCCAGGCGCGAGGACAAGCCGATCCTGCTCAGCGTGGGCTACTCGGCCTGCCATTGGTGCCATGTGATGGCCCATGAGAGTTTCGAAAACCCTGCAATCGCACGCCTGATGAACGAGCACTTCATCAACATCAAGGTGGACCGCGAGGAGCATCCGGATGTCGACCAGATCTACCAGCAGGTGACCCAGCTCATGACCCGATCGGGCGGCTGGCCGCTCACTGTTTTTCTCACCCCGGATCTCAAGCCCTTCTTTGGCGGCACTTACTATCCGCCCGAGGATCGCTACGGGAGGCCGGGCTTTCCACGGCTGCTTGAGTCCCTTTCGCGTGCCTACCGAGAGCAACGCGGTGATGTGGAAGAGAACGCACGAAGACTTCTTGAGGCCATGCACGACGAGCAGCCGGGAGGCGGGAATCCTGAGGAACCCCTGAAGGTGCTTGCTGAACTGCGTACGGCCGCTGAAAGGCTGCTTGCCATCTTTGACTGGGAGAGTGGAGGATTCGGTCGCGCCCCCAAGTTCCCGAACGTGATGGCGCTCTCACTTCTCTGGCGTGCCGGGCACGCACTGGAGATGAAGCCCGCCCGCCAGGCCGTGATCCTGACGCTGGTTCGAATGGCCGAGGGCGGAATCTATGACCAGCTCGGAGGTGGATTTCATCGGTACTCGGTCGATGATCGCTGGGCTGTGCCGCATTTCGAGAAGATGCTTTATGATAATGCGCTCCTGCTCAGGCTTTACGCCGAAGTGCTGATGGGTGCCGAGACCGATCCCTCTCAGGAGCTGGCGCCTGATGTCCGGGCGCTCTTCATTCATGTCCTTTCAGAGACGATCGAGTACGTCCTTCGTGAGATGACCACGGCGCAGGGGGCCTTTTATAGCGCACAAGATGCCGACTCCGAGGGCGAGGAGGGGCGTTACTTCGTCTGGAAGCCGGAGGAGATCG
Source organism: Oligoflexia bacterium (assembly GCA_903858195.1). Lineage (GTDB taxonomy): Bacteria > Bdellovibrionota > UBA1018 > UBA1018 > UBA1018 > CAIOHW01. The sequence continues at coordinate 1,628 of CAIOHW010000244.1, forward strand.
CAAAACTGCTGACTCCGGACGAGGCCCGCACTTTCATGCTCCGCTACGGAGTGACCGAATCGGGCAACTTCGAGCACTCTGCTACCGTTCTGCACCTGGCTCGAAGTCTCGAGGAAATCGCCACCGAGGCTGACTCCACCGGGTCGGTCCTTTCGGCCGAGCAGGTGTCGGAGAATCTGGCCTTTGCCTGCGCCAAGCTTCGGGAGGCGAGGGCGAGGCGGGTGACACCCGCTCTCGATGACAAGATCCTCGTGGCTTGGAATGGTCTCATGATCAGCGGTCTTTCTTGGGCCGCCAGGGCGCTCGAGCAGGCCGGACGTCACCGGCTTTCGCACCGTGCCTCGATTGCGGCCCATCGGGCCTTTGACTGGATTGTGGCCCATGGGTCGGGGCCTGAAAGGGGAAGCCTCAGGGCTGTGCTGAGCTCGGATGGTGACGCCAGGATCCCGGGCAGGCTTGATGATTCGGCTTTCATGGTGCGTGCGGCACTCGACCTGATTCGGTTTTTGCCGGCCGAGGCAATGGAAAACAGGCTCCCGGTGCTTCGCACGCAGGCGCTGCTCTGGAGCTCGCGCGCCTGGCGGGTGTTTTCAGGGGCTGAGGGTTCAGGATTCTACATGACCGAATCGGACCGAGGAGACCTCGTGCAGCGTCCGGCAAGCCTGCACGACCAGGCAATTCCGGCAGGAAGCGCTGTTCTGCTCGACGCGCTGTTGGAACTTCGAGAGCTCGGGGCGGTCGATGTTTGGAGCAGCGCGACGGATACCGGGTTGGATGCGAGGCTTGCCGGGCTTGTTCCGCTCATTCGTTCGAATCCGTTTGGCATGGCCGAAGCCGCAAGCGCCCTGCTTCGGCAGGCGCTCGGCACTATCGTCATCAAAGGCGAGGGAAGTATCAGGCTTCAGGGGCATTTTGCAGTGACCCAGGATGCCCCGCCCAAGGGCGCCCCCGCCTTGCAGCTCTGTCATCGCAATAGCTGTTTGCAGCCCTCGCACGTCGAGGCCGTGACCTTGCTGCGCTCAAGACTGGTTCCGGCTTTGCAGAATCCCTCCGCGTAAACATCACTTCCGTTGGAGGAATCATGCAGAACACTTTTGTGGTGCATGCGCTCATGCTGGCGCTTGCATCTTCATTTCAGACTTTTGCCCGTGCAGACAGCTATCAGGGCTCGGGTGCAGCAGGAGAGAAGGAACTCGCCCGCGAGATCAAGGATGATGCCGCACGCATGTCGCTTGCTCCCCACTCGATCATGGTCGAAACCGAGCTCATGTCGGCACTCGATCAGGTCCGTGGTCTTCGTGCGCAGGTCAAAACCGCAAAGTCGCAGCCGAGCCCGGATTTTGTGCAGCATTACCGCATTCACCGGCAGGAGATCGCCGAGTCGGTTCGCTCTGTGCGCAGCCATGGGGGTGAGATCCGCGAGAATGCCTCTCGATTTCCATCAGTGGCAAGAACCGAGCAGTACAAGTCGCTTGATCCGGCGATCTTGGAGCTCGAGCGGCTTGCCCAGCAATGGGACAAGCAGGCTGCACTCGGAAGCTACTGGAATGACTACAATCGTGTGACCGCGGATCTGGAGCAGATGGAGCGCCGGCTGATGACCGCACTCGAGAAGGCGCGAAGCCTGAATGCCCGGCTTGAGGTGAGTGAAATCGGTTAGCGAACCGGAGTTTTTCTTCGGCGCTAAAACAAAGGGGGAGGTCGCATGGATGCGACTTCCCCCTCACTTTTTAATTCTGGAATCCGGAATCAGGCTCCGCCGTGGATCAGGACCTTGATGTCCGTGCGGAAGATCACTTCGAGCTTGTTCGGGTAGATCAGCTTTCCGACGATGCCTTCACCGAAGGTCGGATGCTTGATCTTGTCGCCCAGGATGAACTTGCTCTTCATCGTGTAGCCCTTGAACGGAGCTTCGCGATGCGCGGACATCAGCTTTTCCCATTCGGCCTCGATCGTGGTGGCCGACGGGCTGCCATCTTCGTTCTTCTTGGAAGCGCGCTTTTTCTTGGGCGCCACTTCGGTCACGCCCTTCGGGGCCTTGTAGCCGTGCGTTTTCTTGCAGGTCTTGCACTCCACCTTGGCGATCTTGTCGCCCTTCATCGAAACAATGAGGTGGGCCAGATCGATTTTGCAGCTGGTGCAGTAGGCCAGGGTTTCTTTTGCGACTGCCGAGGGAGCGGCGGTAGCCTTCGTGGATGCCATGAGTTTTCTCCTCGAGAAGAACCAAAAATTGAGTAAATCTGCGAGATTACTTATAGGTAAGTCAGATGGAAAATCAAGCGCCAAACCCGGCCGAGCTTCGGGCCCTGCTCCTGGTCAAGGCGCGGGAGATTTCCAACTCTCCGGGCTGCTACCTCATGAAGGATCTGGCAGGCACCATCCTCTACGTCGGCAAGGCCAAGAATCTGCGCAACCGGGTTTCGAGCTACTTTCAGGCCGGACCTCATGAACGATCCCGCACCGATCTTCTGGTTTCATTGGTGGATCATTTTGATCTGATTCTCACGGAAACCGAAGACGAAGCACTCATTTTGGAGTGCACGCTGATCAAGAAGCATAAGCCCAAGTTCAATATCCGCCTCAAGGACGACAAGGCTTACCCTTATCTCAAGGTCGCGGTATCCGAGGCTTTTCCTCGCATCGAATGGACCCGCAAGGTCAAGAAAGATGGTGCGCGGTATTTTGGCCCGTTCC
>CAIOHW010000245.1 GCA_903858195.1 Oligoflexia bacterium
CTCGGTGGCCTTGAACATCGAGTCGACCTGAATGCCGATCCAGATCCTGGATGGGTCGAGGATCGGATCACCCGCCGAAGGGATGCTCCTGAAAAACTTGGGCCCGGTCACCGAGTGGTGGCCCACATCGGCAGGGTCGCCGTGGGCGATCTGCAAAGCGGTGAGCAGCTGAGTGGTCAGCATGTCGGTGAGATGGATGCCGGGATTCATCCCCTGTTGCACGACACCCTGGATGAACTGGCTCCAGGCATCACCGCTCGAAAATTCGAGATCGCGGCTCCTGCGCGAGTAGCCGAGCTTCAGCTTGGCAGGAAGTAGCGCGGCTAAATGGCTGCTGGCGTCCGAGTAGCTCCAGTTGATGAGCAGGTCCCAGCTGTCATTCTGGGTCTTGGTTCCAATGAGCGGAGAAATGAGCTTGGCGGCCGGACCCATGAGCTCCTGCGCCGTGGCCTTGCCCGAAAGGGCGTCGCCGAGCCAGTCATGGATGGGGAGCGCGACCACTTCCTTGATCCAGTCTGCCTGCATGGGGAGTGCTGCAAAAGCGTCGCGGCAGATGAGGGTGATCTCCATCGCCGGATAGAGCTGCTGTGCGGCCCGGAGTGCAAGCAGCGACTCGAGGATGTCAGAACCCCGGCCGATCTGAATAGCGAGACAGCGAATGGGTTTCATGATGGCCGTGCCTCAGTGATCAACGCTTCAATGAAGCCACGGATCAGTGTCTCGACCTGTTCTTCGGACCAAGTATGATCGTTCATGTGTTCCTCACTGGTGGGCGGGCCTGGTATCGCTGGATCAGCTTGTAAAGTTCGGCAGCCCCGCTATGGCCGGGCTGAATCTTGAGAATGCGTGAAACGGTTGCATGTGCCTCGTCGATTCGACCCAGATGGAACTGGAGGCCGCCGAGGCTGTAGAGCAAGTTTGCGTTTACTGGAGCCGACTGCACGTAGTTGCCCAGCAGGCGCGCCGCCGTTGCGTAGCTCTTGATCTCGTAGGCGCACTTCACGAGGTGATAGATGATGGTCGGCTGCTGAAGGTCAATCTCAAGCGATCGGGCAAAGTGATCATGGGCTTCGCGCTTGCGGCCTTCAGCAAGACAGGCGGATCCGAGGCCGGCAAGTGCCTTCGAGTTTCGGGGATTCGAGATCGTTGCGTCCTCGAACGCGCGCAGGGCTTCCTGGATTCGTCCAGACTGAAGATAGAGCGCACCCAGGTTCGAGGCGATCTCGTCACTGGTGGGGTCGAGCTGGAGTGCCTTGCGGTAGTGAGCTTCGGCTCGGTCGGCCTTCTGGGCCCTGAGCCAGCAATTGCCGCAGGCTTTGTGGAGTTCGGTCTTGAGTCGATGTGACAGGCCTTCGAGCCTGAGCCCGCGCTCCAGGGCATCTGCTGCCGCGGCATCATTGCGGCTGCGGATCTCGAGCGAGGCAAGGCAGCGATAGGCCTCGAGGTGCGGCTCGTAGGCGATCGCGTCCTGGTAGCAGCGCCGCGCAATGTCGACCCGCGAGTCGGTTTCGTAGGTTTTTCCGAGAGTCCTGAGCGCCCAGCTGACGAGCGAGCCGCCCTGGATCATGGAGCGCAGGATGTTTCGCGCAAGCTGCAGGTCGCCGGCAGCGATCAGGAGCTCGGCACTGTTCCTGAGCTCAGCAGCGTCCGGGGCGACATTGTCCTCGCCACGAGTCAGCGGTCCCTGGAGCTGGGCAAGCATCTCCTCGACTTGGATCATAGAGTGCGGTCCAGCCCTTCTCCGGATGAGCCGTGTGCCTGGCTCTTGAAGCGAGCCAGCTTCTCGCGGTTTTGCATCTGTTGGGCGATCTCGCGCTGGCCGGCCTCGAGGGCAGCCTCGAAATTCTCGATGAGCTTGGAGTCCAGTCCCTGGAGGCTGTGGAAGAGCTTCTGCTGTTCCTCGACCAGTGCCTTCATGCCCTGTCGGTCCACAGGGACCTGTGCTTTGGGAACGGCGCGAGCGATCTCCTGATCCACCAGTTCGATGGCTCGAAAGATCGCCAAACGGCGCTGGTCAAAGGACGGAAGAAGGCTCTCCAGTGAGGTGCCCGATCCCGGCATCGAGGCGCGCAGGGCGTCCTCTGTGATGGAGATGAGCTGGGACAGACACCTGTTCTTGCTCTTCAGAAGAGCCTGCACATCCTGTTGCACTCGTAGCGCTATCCTTGCGTTACTTGGGTCCGTTTGCTTTGGTCGCATCAACCGGCGCCGCCTGGCCCCGGTTGACCTGGTCGACGGCCACCCGCCAACCCCCAAGAAGAGTTTCCATCAACTTTTGCACCTGTTGCAACGGCTCTTTTTTATTCTCGAGATTTGCCTTGATGAGCTGGTCAGTCATGAAGAAGTACAGACGCTCGAGATCCTTGGCAATCTGGCCACCCACCTCGAAATCCAGCGTATTGGTGAGCTCATTGACGATGTCATGGGCCTTGACGATGGCGGCACCCTTGCCGGCCATGTCCTTGCGTTCGATGCACTCCGACGCTTTTTTGACGTTCTTGATCGCCGCCTCATAAAGCATGATGAGGAGCTGGCCCCTGTTGGCCGTCTTGATGGACATCTGTCTGTACTGATTTGCGCCGTGATTTCCTGCCATGGTTCAATTCCCTTTCATTGTCGTGACTTCATCCTAGGAGCTGGCTGATCGGGTTCCCGCCGCTCCCACCGAGGGTGGCCGAGAGGTACTGCTGTTGCCGCTGCAGGTTGGACATGGTGCCCTGCAGCTTTGCAAAGGTGTCGGTGATCGTCTGCACGCGCCGATCGATCTGGCGGTTTTTCAGATCGATCTGTCCGTCGATCTCCTTGATACGATTCCGAATGCCCTGTTCGCGGGTCGCGAGAAGGCCGGTGTTGCCGCGAGTGTAGCCATCCAGGAATCTTTTGAGCGATGCGCCGAAACCGCCTTCTCCGGTGATCGCCTGGGCCACCCCTTCAAAGTCACGCTCGAGTGCCTTGGTGAACTTCTCTTCCTTGAAGGTGAGGAGACCCGTCTTCTCGAACTCCACCCCAAGCTCGCTCAACCTGTAGCTGCGACTAAACTCGCCATCGTTGTCGAACACGATCATCGGTTCGTGGACCATGTTTCGCAGCTGCGATTCGATGTTCTGCATCGAGGTGTCGCCTGCAAACGTCGTCCGGGTGTCGGTGTTCTCGTCCACCTGGTTTTGCTTGTTGATGAACTCGAGGACCTTGTTGGTTTCCTCGACCAGGGTCTTCACCTTTCCGGCGACCTTGGCATAGTCCTCGGTGATCTTCAGCGTGAAGGGTTTGTCGGGCATTGCACCCTTGAGCTCGACGCTGACGCCGGACAAAAAGTCTGGAATTTGATTTCCGTTGCTCTCAATTGCAAAGCCATCGAGATAGAGCAGCGCATTCTGGGCGTTGTGTGCGTCTTCGGTGTAGAAGGACCTGGATCCATCGACAAAGTAGAATTCAGGAAATTCGAGAGCTTCGTCAGCGCCGTCTTTTTTCGCCGAAATCAGCAGCTTCCACGGGTTTTCAGGATCAGTGTCATCCTTGATCACGGATGCGCGGACAGGTGCTTGATCCTGGCGGTTGAGGAGGCCCGCCACGCCACGCAGGCTTGCCGTGGTCGGCCCGGCCGCGCGCGACAAGGGCGATC
>CAIOHW010000246.1 GCA_903858195.1 Oligoflexia bacterium
CACTCGGGTTGGGATGAGCAGATCTCGGCAAGTTTGCGCCTGAGCTCGCGCAGGTAGAAGCCCTGCTCCTCGGCGGTTTTTGCCACCTTCTTGGGGGCACGGGCAGGGCCCTCGCAGGCCCTTTCAAAGGTCTTTCGGGCCTGATCGTTAGCCGAGATGGCCTGCACCGATGCCAGCGAGGCCGATTCGGGCCTGCGCGAGTACAGGTTGGCAAGCTCTGCGATGCATTGCTTGTGGCGCTTGAGCCGGTCAATGACCTGCCCCTCGTCCAGGGTGGTGAGATTTTCAGGAATCAAGAAAGCATCGCACTGGCGGGCCTTGATCTGAAGCTCAAGCGAGCTCATCCAGTCGGATGCCCACTCGGGATCGCCCGACTGGGCGAGAGGGCGTGCGCGCGCGAGCTTCAGGGCCGATTCGGCCCGCTTGTCCTGCTTGAGTCCCAGCAAGCCGCGAACCTTGTGGATCTGGCTGTCGAGAGGCCGATTCCAGCGTTGGGCCTGAGCCTTGGAGAGCATCTTCTCTGAGATGAGCAGCGCCTCGGTTGGCCTTCCGGCCTGAAGGTGAGTTTCGGCAAGAAGGGTGCGCACGATGTTTGAGGACTCGCCGCGGCCCTGCGTGTTGTTCAAATAGGTTTGGAAGGCCTTCGTCGCATCCGGGTACCTGCGCAACTTGAGTTCAGCCTCGCCCAGAAGCTTGAGGGCCTCGAGCGCGTGCGCGTGCGTGGGCACACGCGAGGTCAGGCGGCGCAGGTCATGGGCAGCCGACTCGTAGCGACCGGCCTCGTATTCCGAGGTGGCGCGCTTCCACAGAACCTCTGCTTCGGTAGCGGTGACTTCGCCGTCCTGGGGACTCTCTGCTCGGGAGACGGCTGGCGGGAGCATAAGCAGGAGCAGGAGCGATGCAGCGGCAAACAGCCTAGATGCGAAGAGCGACATGGAGAAGATCCTCGATCGAATGGACATCCCGTGCCAGCTCGGGAAGCAATTTCGTGGGAAGCCCGCCCGTGGCCTGCTGAAGACGTGACAGGGCCTTGCCCTCGCGAGCGCGAAGGGCTCCCAGCAATTCCAGGGCGCGTGAAAGCTCCGGTCGTCCCGAGGCCTGGCCCAGCTGTTCGGTCGTAGCCTCGGGGTAGGCCCCGAAGGTGCGGTTGACAAAGAGTCCGTCGAGCTTGAGCCCGTGTGCAAGAAGGTGCTTGCGGAAGTGGGCCAGCTCCTCTGCGAAATCCGCATGAGCCCCTGTGACGAGAAGGACTCCGGTGCGATCCGACTCCAGCAGCTCGATCACGCGGGTGAGGTGGCGCGAAAATCCGGTGCGGATTTCAAAGATCGCTCGAGCCAGGTCCAGCATGTGGTGCATGAAGGTTGCGCCCGTAAGCTTTTCAAGAAGTCCCAGCGCTTTTTTGACTGTGGCCTGTGCGAGCTTGTTTGCCGGCACCACGAGCCACTGAATCAGATTGGCCTCGAAGAGCTGGTTCAGGAGCCGCGGAGCATCGAGAAACTCGAGGGTGCTTCGGCTGGGAGGAGTGTCGAGCACGATGCAGTC
>CAIOHW010000247.1 GCA_903858195.1 Oligoflexia bacterium
ACCCTGTAGGCAAGCCCGAGCAGTTCACCCAATGGCCGGCGCAGGAGCAGGCCTTGCTTGGCCTCATGGCGAGCTCCAAGTCCTACTCCCTGACCATCGAGTTCTCAGACCCCAGCCGTCGCACCCCCTGCGCTCCGAGCCGGGAGCTGCAGTTCTTCAAGATCACCGAGCTGCGAAACATCGACCCGGGTCAAAAAAACACGCACTCCTTCCGGGCCCTCCTTCAGGAGCGGCTGGGCTACACCGAGTCGGGTGACTGCCAGGTCAAGCGAACGACTTGGGCTCAGTTTTTTACCGACCCCTAAAGACCCGCCAGGCTTGCTCCCCGGCCTGCGTCCCACCGGACACATTCCGCGCCCTACGCGCTGCGGCTATTCTTAAGTTCTCAGGGGTGCTTCTTTGAAGTCTCAAGTCGGTTTCAATCTACACAATCGCTCTGCCGCAGCCGGCATGTCGACGCTCATGATGGTCTTTCTCATGGGGAGCGTCATGGCGACCATCTTTATGGGCGTGGTCTCGCTGCAGGTGCAGCAGGCTAAAAAAGGCGCCGAAGAGCGCACCAAGCGCCTGCAGCAGACGAGCGTGGGAAGCCTCAGCCAGTACATCGAATATGCCCTCAGAAGTCGCTGGTGCCTAAACCCCGATCTTTCGCGTGACATCGTCTGCTCTCCTGCCGCCACGAACTCGCTTGAGCGAGTACTCGTCGGGAGTTCCGATGCCTGGGTGCAGCTCGGTGGAGCCGCCGGCACCTATCCCGGCGACTACGCGCTGATGCAGGGCTCGCTCCCACAGAGCAACTGCAACCGCAACTCCGACATCACAACCGGACTGGTGGGGCATCCGCTCGGCCTGCTTCTCGATGAACTCAACAACGAGTATGGCTGCATCGAATGGCGCGTGCGCAAAGCCTGCTCGGCAGATCCCCTTGCAGGCAATTCAACCTCTTCGTGCCCCATCGATCGCCAGCTTAACGAGACGATCGGCACCGAGCTCTACTTCAGCCTTCACCTCAAGCTCTACGCCCGCGATTGCCCGGCCACCGCCCTGGGTGCCTGCGATCTCGAAGGCGAGCATGTTTTTGCGCTCATCCCGCGCACGCTCAACACCTATGCGGCGATCTTCAAGGGCAGCCTTTCGGTGAGCTCCGCCCACAGCCAGGGCTATGTGGCACGTAACGGCGCGGGCCAGCCCATCGGCGGCGCGGGCGATGACTCGACCATCCACTTTCCGACTGGCACGACTAGCGGCGCCCATGTCCACTTCAACGGCCCCGTGTACAGCAACGATAACCTCATCCTGCCCGATCCTAACGGCAGCCCCTACTCCCAGTCCTACCGGGCCGTTGCCTTCAACGACACGGTCTACCTCGAAAAGGGAAAGGTCATGACCTACAACTGCGTGGGCGGGTGCTCACTCAAGGAGTACACTCCGGGCAACAACAGCATCCTGCTTTCGAGTCCTGCGGGTTTTGGCGGGCTCAAAAAGGGTGTGATCCAGGATGGAAAGGATGACGCGGGTCTGACCTGCCTGCTTCCCTCCACCTTCGCGACGTACACGCAACCGGGTTCCATCAATGTTCCTTGGGTGCGTGAGGCAAACGAGTTTTCAAGCGGTTGTGCACTCGGAACCAACACGGACCGCCTCAATGCCGTGCTGGTGGCAAAAAACGAACTCACGGCCTTCAAGACGAGCAAATCCGAGCTGATGGTGACCGACTGTCAGGGCAGGCCGGATCAAGCGGCACTGGGCTGCCCGACCTTAACTCCGCTGGCGCCCACCAACGCCCAGTTTCGGCTCAACGACACCCGCGATCTGATTCTCGGGCTTTCGGGTCGAAACTTCTTTTTTCCGCAGCACCAGATGGCAATGGGGGCCTCCATCCAGTGGCCTGCGCCAAACGCCTCTCCGCTCCCCAATCCGTACCTCGCTAGCCCTCCCGCTCGGCCGACCCCCGCTCCTACTTGGCCTGCAGGTCCGCACGAGCTGATTGCCGTCACCCCCGCGCCAGCACCCACTCCTTG